>CAIJMB010000247.1 GCA_903821715.1 uncultured Flavobacteriales bacterium | reverse complement strand
CAAGAAGCCAGAAGCCAGAAGCCAGAAGCCAGAAGCCAGAAGCCAGAAGCCAGAAGCCAGAAGCCAGAAGCCAGCAGCCAGAAGCCAGCAGCCATTAGCCAACATCTAATTCATCACCACAAACCGAAGTTCCATAGGTAGATGCTCACGGCAAGCAAGGCCGCAGGTTGCCTTGGAGTAGGCGATGAGTTTTTGGTAGGTGGCTTCGCGGGCGGAGCCAGTGTGTGCGTGTTCCGCAGGTTGAGTAGGTTGGGCCATAGGCAGCATTGAGGTTCTGCTACCTAACGCCTCAGCCGTTAGTTTGGTATTTCGACGTGCAGCATTCGCCGAAGGTTGGCTACGGCGTAGCGCATGCGACCGAGGGCGGTATTGATTCCGACCCCCGTTTCTTCGGCGATTTCTTTAAAACTCAAGCCGGACTGCAGTCGCAGCTCGAGCACGAGCTTTTGGTCGGCCGGAAGCCGCTTGACCGCCTCGTGGGCGTCGTGCATCCACTGCATGGCCACGGCGCGCTCTTCGGCGTTGAGAGCTTCGTCGGCGATTCCGTCTGAAGCAAGGTCCATGTGTTCGGAATTGGATACCGGCGAGCGCTGCTGCTTGCGAAAAAAGTCCATGGTGGCGTTGCGGGCCACGCGGTGAATCCAGGCGGCGAACTTGCCCGATTCGGCGTAGTCACCGGACTTGACCGAATGGATGAATTTGATCCACACCTCTTGAAAGATGTCGTCGGCGACGTCGCGGTCTTTGACCTTTGAGATGATGGCCGCGAAGAGCGGATCGCCATGGCGGCGCATTAAAACCTCAAAGGCGCGTTCGTCTCCCGATGCGTAGCGCGTAATGAGCTCGGCATCCTGAACCTCGGAATACAGCATAGCTAGTTGGCATTAAGTCAATTGCGTAGCTGTGCGTCGATAGGCCTGCGGTTCAGTTTTGGTTGTGTGATGCGTTCTGACGGTGCAGAACTCGTTCCAAAAATAAGTTTTTTCTCGGAATACAAAGCGGTAAATTTGCACCTTGCCAATGGAAGAGCTCGAAGTCCGCGTAGAAGGTGCCCGCGTGCACAACTTGAAGAACATTCATGTGTCCTTCCCGCACGGCCATTTGGTGGTGGTCACCGGGGTGAGCGGATCGGGCAAGTCATCGCTCGCATTTGACACCTTATACGCCGAAGGCCAGCGCCGGTACGTCGAATCACTGTCGGCCTATGCCCGACAGTTTTTGGGCAAGCTCGAGAAGCCCGAAGTAGACGACATCAAGGGCCTTGCCCCTGCCAGTGCGATCGAGCAAAAGGTGAGCACGCGCAACCCGCGCTCGACCGTCGCCACCGCCACTGAGATTCACGACTACCTCAAATTGCTGTTTGCACGGGTCGGACGCACCTATGCGCCCAGCGGAGCCGAAGTCAAGCGCCACAGCGTCGCAGACGTGCTCCAGTTTTTGGGGTCCCAGCCTGAGGGAGATTATGCGCTCGTCACGGCTCCGCTCGAGATGAAGGACCGTAAGCCGTCGGCGTTTTGGGAGCTGCTCAGTAGCCAAGGCTACGCTCGAGTGTGGACCCCCTCGCAGGGCGTCGTACGCTTAGATGAAAATCCGAGCCCAGAGGGCGTGGAATTGGTGGTGGACCGTGTTCCTACCGGACTCCGCGACGAGGACTGGGACGCCCGAGCGGCAGATTCCATTCAAACTGCGCT
>CAIJMB010000246.1 GCA_903821715.1 uncultured Flavobacteriales bacterium | reverse complement strand
TCGCGTCCCGCTCGACCGGTCTCTTGATAGTAGCCCTCTAGGCTGCGTGGCATGTCGTGGTGCACCACCAAGCGCACGTCGGGCTTGTCAATTCCCATTCCGAAGGCGACCGTGGCGACAATCACATCGACCTCCTCGTTCAAAAAGGCGTCTTGGTGGCGGCTGCGCGAGCCGGCATCGAGCCCGGCGTGGTAGGGTAGGGCTGAGATTCCGTTCAACTGAAGCACCTGCGCCAGCTCCTCGACCTTTTGGCGGCTGAGGCAGTACACAATTGCCGACCGTCCAGAGTAGTCGCGCAGCAGCTTGACAATGTCGCGCTCGACGTTGGCGGTTTTCGCTTCGACCTCGTAGGCTAAATTCGGGCGGTTAAAGCTGGTGGTAATGATTTTGGCATTCGGAATCTCCAGGGTCTTGAGAATATCCGACATCACCTTGGGCGTGGCCGTGGCGGTCAGCGCCAAAATGGGCTTGCGCCCGATGGCGTTCATCGCCTGACGCAGCATGCGGTACTCGGGCCTGAAATCGTGACCCCATTCCGAAATACAGTGGGCTTCGTCGATGGCGTAAAAGGACACCTGCAAATCCCTTAAAAACTCAATATTCTCGGCTTTGTTGAGCGATTCCGGAGCCATGTACAGCAACTTTGTACGGCCGGCGCTTAAATCACGGCGAACCTCGACCATTTCGCGCTTGCTCAGTGAAGAGTTCCAGACATGGGCCACTGCGTCGGATTCGGCGAAGCTCCGCAGTGCATCAACTTGGTTTTTCATCAGTGCGATGAGCGGTGAGATCACAATGGCCACACCATCCATATCCAGAGCCGGAAGCTGATAGCACAACGACTTTCCGCCCCCCGTAGGCATCATGACAAACGTGTCTGTGCCCGCCATGACCGACGCGACAACTTCACTCTGGCGACCGCGAAAGTCGTCAAAACCAAAGAAGGACTTGAGTAAAGCGCGGCTTTGAGCCGATACCGAAGATGCCATAGATGGATCAAAAATGCGGCGCGAAATTGCACCAAAACTTGAAGGTACGACCAAACCTACCTTTGCCAAATGTCTGAAGGCAATACAATGCCCTTTTTGGCCCACCTGGCCGCCTTGCGCACCCACCTCATGCGGGCTTCAGCCTACATCTTATCTGGTGCGGTGATTGCCTTTGCCGCAATGGACTGGATTTTTAACAGCGTTCTCTTGGCGCCAAAGGAATCCAACTTCATCACCTACCGCCTTTTTTGTGAGGCTGGCACCTACTTGGGGTTGCCTTCGCTCTGCATTGGCGGCTTCGAACTCAACCTGCTCAATACCCAAATGGCAGGTCAATTCAGTCTTCACATATGGCTGTCGATGGTCGCGGGACTCATCTTGGCGTTCCCCATGGTGCTCTTTGAATTGTGGCGCTTCATCTCGCCGGGCCTTACCGAAGGCGAACGCAAAATGTCTGTGGTTTTCATCGGCTCAGCCTCGGTGCTGTTCTTTAGCGGAGCCTTGTTTGGCTACTACGTCATCGTCCCGCTCAGTCTGCAGTTTTTGGCGACCTACACCGTGAGCGGCGAAATCCAAAACCTCTTTGAGATGTCGTCGTACCTCTCAACGATCACCAGTGTGGTTTTGGCGACGGGCTTACTGTTTGAGCTTCCGGTAGCGGTGTACTTGCTGTCTCGCCTTGGGCTGACCACGCCTCAGGGCATGCGTACGTACCGCCGTCATGCGTGGATCGGAATCCTGGCAGTTGCTGCGGTTATCACCCCACCGGACGTGTTTAGTCAAATTGTGGTTTCGCTCCCCGTGGCATTGCTCTACGAACTCAGTATTGGCCTGAGCCGCTTCGCACAATACCAGCGCGAGCAACGCGTTAGCAACCCGTCGTGATGAAGCTCGAAGCACAGTCCCTTGTCAAAACCTACCGTGGCCGCAACGTCGTGGACGGCGCCTCGTTTTCGGTCAACCAAGGCGAAATCGTCGGACTGCTTGGCCCCAACGGAGCCGGCAAAACCACCTCATTCTATTCGGTCGTCGGCTTGGTTCGCCCCGACGAAGGCCGCGTCCTGCTCGACGGTCAGGACATCACGGGCCTCCCGATGTACCGGCGCGCCCAGCTCGGAATCGGCTACCTCGCCCAAGAGGCCTCGGTCTTTCGCAAGCTGAGTGTCGAAGACAACATCGCGGCGGTCCTCGAGTGGCGCGGATTCAACCGGGCCGAAGTCGCCCGGCGCACCGAAGAACTTCTCGGTGAGTTCAGCCTGCACAAAGTGCGCAAAAACCGCGGCGACTTGCTCTCAGGAGGCGAACGCCGGCGCACCGAAATTGCGCGCTGCCTCGCATCCGACCCCAAGTTTATCTTGCTTGACGAGCCTTTTGCGGGTGTAGACCCCATTGCGGTCGAGGACATTCAGTCCATTGTGGCCCGCCTCGCCGACGAGCGCGGAATCGGCGTCCTGATCACCGACCACAATGTGCACGAAACCTTAGCGATCACCGACCGCACCTACCTCATGTTTGAGGGCAAGATTATCAAAAGCGGAACCGCCGAAGAACTCGCCGCCGACGACGTGGTGCGCCGGGTCTACCTGGGCCAGAACTTCAGTCTTCGGCGCGGTGTGCGGCGCGACGGAGGCGGTCATTAATCGCCCGTCCGAGGCCCACTTCGGGGGCCAATTCAATCCACAATTCACGGTAGTCTGTGGCGGCATACTCGCGCAGCGCGGCAAACAGCCGTTGGGCGCCCTCGGTACAGTCCCCATGTGTGGTCAGTGAGGCTACCCAATCATTGGCCGCAAAGGCGAGGGCTTGAATCCCCTGCGGCACGGTCACCTGAGACCAGTCCGTTCCGTGCGCCATCAGCCGAACGGGCTTGCCCGGAGCATAGTGGGCGTCCAGCATTCCCGGAGCACTGGGTTTGCTCGTGGACGTTCGAATCTCGGGTTCGTAGCCGAGGATTTCGGTGAGGGTTTCGACCGGAATTCCGCCCAAGCGCAGCACCACCGCCCGCCCTTCGGGCCAGGCAACAATGGTGGATTCGACGCCCACGCCGCAGGCTCCGCCATCTAAAATATAGTCCACCTGATCCCCGAGCTGGTCGGCCACATGCTGCGCGGTGGTGGGCGATACAAATCCGAAGGGGTTCGCACTGGGCGCTGCCACGGGCACTCCGGCCGTCGCCAGAAGCTGCCGCGCAAGAATCAGCTGCGGAATGCGCACCGCCACGTGGTCAAGCCCAGAGGTCACCAAATCGGGAACCTCAGGTCGCTTCGGCAGCACGTAGGTGAGGGGGGCAGGGCCCAATTGGTTCCAAAGCAGTTGGGCTTCGGCAGGAATCGCCTGTGCTACACGGTCAACCTCGGTCCAGTCCGACAGATGAACGATCAAGGGGTCAAAGTGCGGGCGGTTTTTGGCCGAAAAAATTCGCGCCACGGCGACCACATCGAGTGCGTTGGCGGCTAGCCCATAGACAGTTTCGGTAGGCATGCCGACGAGTCCGCCCGAACGAAGTACGGACGCCGCGCGGGCTAGGTCAGTGCCGAGGTGCTGCATCGGCACAAAGGTAGGCCGAGCTTACTGACCCAGCTCGATGCGCAACTGCGCTCCGTCGGTGATGTCCACCGTGCGAACGGCCACCGCCCGATCGTAGCGTTCGCCCCAAATTCGGGCGTACACGATTCCGGTGTACTGATTGGCCGAAATGCTGTGGCTGCCCTCAGACCAATCGAGGCCTTCAGTCCCGGCATCCAGGTCGCGGTAGCGGTACTCGAGGTATCCCTGCTTCACCAGGATGCGCCCGGTATAGGCGCCGCGCCCCTCGTCAAAGTGCAGCTGGTGTTCGGGCCCAGGCTGGTACAGGTTAAAGTCGCCTTCGAGGGCCATGCGGCGGGCTCCGGAACCTTCGGTGTCCTTGAGCTCAAGGTCCAGCCACAAATAATCGGCCTGGGTGTGGTTGTCGCCCCGTGCAGCGCGCGGAACAAAGCTTCCGCGGGCATCGTCCTGGCGCGTGTAGCTCAGAATCCCGGTGGGGATATCTTGGCGCACAAAACCAACCCACCGATCCTGGAGCTCGTAGCGGGTAACTCTTAACGAGCCCGCCGGCAGATTTTTGGTATCGGCAAAGCGCATCACGGTTCCGGCCAAAAAACAGTTTTCGCCGCCGTTGTAGTCAAAATCAAGCCGGTCGCCCTGTGCAAAGCGCGGAGCCAGCAGGCGGTACGACGTCCAGTCGCGGTTTTGAATGATTCCGAGCCGAATGTCGGCAAATGGATTGGTCGTGCGGCTCGCGTCCCACGGAAACCACGCGTCGACCTCTTGGTAGCGCGCGGTCAGGCGCGGTGCGGCGGGCCGGCGAATGGCCAATTGCAAGTCGGCAGTGGTCTCGGCGAACACTGTCGGTAGCCGCAAAAGCAGCTCCTCGTCGTGGTAGACTTCGAGGTAGTAGTTGCCCGAAAGTGCCGGCATGCTGCTGGATTCTGGAAGCGCGGCAGAATAGTGGCTGTAGCCTTGGTAGGTGTTGAACGACAAGCGCCCTTCAGGGATTTGCCCTTCCCAAAATCCGGTGAGGTATTCAGAGGCGATGATGGGCGAGGGGCCCCAGTTTCGGTCGCAGTGGATCCAAACGTACCTCAGGGGTAGCACGGACTGGCTGAAGTCGTCAAAGCGAAGCTGAAGAGCGCCCTCTTGGCCAAGCCCCACCACGGGGGGCGCATCCACTCGGTCCACTGGGTGCCACATCACGCTATGAATGAGGCTATCTTTTTTGATATCAGGTAGTTGCGCCGATAGTTTTGGTAGGTAGAACACTAAGCCAATTGCCCAGAGCGCGGTTCGCAGTATTTGCATGGCTTAAAGGTGGTAAAAACATGTTAAATATTCACCTTAATGCACGTTGAGTAATGTACCTTTGCGGCGAATTTTTTACGCCGTTATGTCCAACTTTCACATTGTTCGGAAAGGTCTTGACCTACCGATCTTGGGAGCGCCTGAAGCCCTAGTCGATGGCCACCTCAGCGCTTCTGTGTACGCGGTTCGCCCGAGCGACTTCCGCGGACTTGTTCCCAAACTAGCTGTAAAAGAAGGAGATCGCGTCCTTGCGGGCGACGTCCTCTTCACTGACAAAGCCGATCCGCGCATTCGTGTCACATCTCCAGTAAGTGGTGAAGTAGCACGCATCGAGCGTGGCGACAAGCGCAAAATTCTCGGGGTTGTGGTTCTTGCAGATAGCCAGCAAGAGTACCGTAAGTTCACGTCGGGGACTCCGGCCAGTCGCGAGGATGCCATCAACTGGCTCCTGGAGTCCGGTGCCTGGTCGCTCGTAGAATCGCGCCCATATGGTCGCATTGCCAGCCCAGACGCCGAACCTAAGGCCGTGTTTGTCAATGGTATGGCCACGGAACCACTCGCTGTGGCTCCCGCAGTCGCCCTGGCGGGCCGCGAAGAGGACTTTGCAATGGGTCTTCAAGTGGTGAGCCTACTCAGCAAGCGCACTGTTTTGTCGATCGCTGCAAGCGAAACTGCTCCGGCTCTCACCAAGGCCAGCGGAGTCGAACTGCATCAGTTTAAAGGCCCACACCCTTCCGGAACCACCAGTGTGCACATCAATCAAATTAGCCCGATCAACAAAGGCGAAGTGGTCTGGACTTTGAATTATCAGGATGTTGCTGTGATCGGTCACTTGGCTCGCACTGGCAGCTTCAAACTCGAGCGCGTAGTCGCACTGTGCGGAACCGGCTTTGCTAAACCCCGCGCCATTACAGCTGTTGCGGGCGCGAATCTCGAGAACTACCTCGGTTCCGAACTTAAATCAGGCAACTTTCGGGTAATTTCTGGAAGCGTGCTGTCTGGTGCCAATGTCGGCAAGGCAGGCTACCTGACCTACTACGCGAGCCAACTTACGGCCATTCCAGAAGGTGAGGGTACCGATTTCTTTGGATGGGTCCTTCCAAGTATGGGTAAGTGGTCGGTGAGCCGTACGCTGTTCAGCTGGCTTACTCCAAACAAGAAGTTCGACCTGAACACCAAACAGCATGGCGAAGACCGCGCGTTTGTGGTGACGGGAGTGTACGACAAGGTATTTCCTTTGGATATTCTACCTATGCCATTGATCAAAGCAATGTGGGCTAAGGATCTTGAAAAGATGGAACAGTTAGGGGCGTACGAAGTAGTTCCTGAAGACTTTGCCCTGTGCGAAGTAGTTTGTCCGTCAAAGCAAGAACTACAAAAGCTTGCAGGTGATGCTATCGACCTCCTCTACACCGAGATGAATTAATCAACGAGCCATGAAACTCTTCCAAAACCTTTTTGATGCCACGCGACCCGCGGTGACGACGGGCAAGCTCAAAGGCTTGTATCCGTTGCACAATGCACTTGAAACGATGTTTTTTGTGCCCAACCATAATTCACATAGCGGAGCGCACGTTCGTGACGCTATCGACATGAAGCGCACGATGATTACGGTCATTTTTGCGTTAGTTCCGGCCCTGCTGTTTGGTATGTTCAACGCTGGTTACCAGCACTACAAAGCACTTGGTCTGTTGATTCAAGGTGATTTACTCACGCAGTTCTTCACGCTGTCCAATTTCATGTTTGGGGCCCTTAAAATTGTCCCAATGATTACGGTGACGTACATCGCGGGTCTAGCAATCGAAATCTATTTCGCCTACCGCAACAAGCATGCAGTGAACGAAGGATTCTTGGTTTCAGGTATCTTGATTCCGTTGATTATGCCGATTGACATTCCGTTATGGATGGTTGCAGTTTCGACTGCTTTTGCGGTACTCTTCGGTAAAGAAGTATTTGGTGGAACAGGTATGAATGTTCTGAATCCTGCACTTACCGCGCGAGCCTTTGCCTTCTTTGCCTACCCTACATACATGTCCGGTGATAAAATTTGGGTCAATACGACGCCAGAGCAAGGAGCGCAAATTGTAGACGGTTACTCAGGTGCCACTGCCCTAGGTCAACTTGCCACATCGGGTCAAACGAACTATTCGGCCTGGGACGCCTTTTGGGGATTCGTGCCCGGTTCCATTGGCGAAACAAGCACGTTCGCAATTTTGCTCGGTGCGGGCTTTTTAATCTACATCGGTGTAGGAAGTTGGAAAATCATGCTTTCCACCGTCTTGGGTGGCTTGACAATGGGCCTCATTTTTAACAGTGCTGCGGATTCAATGGAACCAGGTGCATTGCAGAACTACATGTCCTTGCCATACTACCAACATCTTATGTTTGGTGGTTTTGCGTTCGGTGCAGTGTTTATGGCCACGGATCCAGTTTCGGCGGCGCACACCGAACGAGGCAAGTGGATTTATGGTTTTCTGGTGGGACTTCTGAGTATTCTGATTCGCGTGTTCAACCCGGCGTACCCCGAAGGCGTGATGTTGGCAATCCTTCTGATGAACGTCTTTGCTCCGCTTATCGACCACTATGTGGTTCAAGCTAATATTTCAAAACGACTCAAGCGCCTCAAACTTCAGCAATCATGAACGTAAACAGCAATTCGTACACGTATCTGTTCTCGGTAGTTATGGTCGTCCTGGTGGCGGTCATGCTTTCGGTGGCTGCCTTATCGCTCAAGCCAGCACAAGATGCGAACATTGAACTCGAAAAGAAGCAAGAAATTCTTAAGTCACTGGGTATTGACGTAACCCGTGAAGAGGCTGGAATTGCTTTTGATGAGTACATCAAAGAGCAATTGGTTCTGAAAGGAGGCCAACCAATCGCCAATCCTGAAGTTCCAGCTTTTGCCATTAACATGGCAGATGCGGTCTCAAAACCATCTGATGAACGTGAAGTGCCATTGTTTATCGCTGAGCGTGACGGATCAACGTTTTACATTATTCCCGTTCGCGGTAAAGGACTTTGGGGACCAATTTGGGGATATGTGTCAATTTCCTCAGACGGGTACACGGTAACTGGAGCAACCTTTGGTCACAAAGGTGAAACACCAGGTTTGGGTGCAGAGATTTCGACCCCAGTATTCACGGATCAATTCCCGGGTAAAAAGCTTGCGGTCGACGGTCAATTCCAAGGGATTGCCGTTCGAAAAGGAGATGCCTCTGGTGACCACCAAGTTGATGGCATTTCAGGCGGAACCATTACTTCAGTGGGAGTCGAAAACATGCTCAACGACTGCTTGAAACCCTATGTTTCCTACTTGCTATCGCGAAATGCGGTAGAAGTTCCCGCACCGGCCACTAACGACACGTTGATTTCTGTATTATGAGCCAAGTAACTAAATCAGAGCCTAAAGAGGCGCCGTTCTCAAAGAAGAACGTTAAATTGGTATCGGACCCTTTGAATGGTTCCAATCCAGTCACAGTTCAGGTACTCGGTATTTGTTCTGCTTTGGCAATTACGGTTAAGTTGGAACCAGCAATCGTCATGGGTTTCAGTGTACTCGTAGTTACGGCATTTTCAAATTTGATCACCTCACTGATGCGGAACTTGATTCCCAACCGCATTCGCATTATCGTGCAACTCGTGGTCGTGGCAGCCTTGGTAATTGTGGTGGACCAAATTCTGAAGGCCTACGTCTACGACGTGAGTAAGCAGCTTTCGGTATTTGTCGGCCTTATTATTACGAACTGTATTTTGATGGGTCGAATTGAGGCTTTTGCCTTGGCAAACACTCCATGGAAGTCATTTCTTGATGGAATTGGAAACGGCGCGGGATATGCTGCAGTACTCATCATTGTGGCCTTTATTCGCGAACTTTTAGGTTCTGGTCAACTTTATGGTTTTCAAGTAATCCCTGAATCTTGGTACCTGCACAATGGTGGATGGTACAGCAATAACGGAATGATGCTTTTACCTCCGATGGCACTCATTGTACTTGCAGTACTGATTTGGGTTCAGCGAGCCAAGTTCCGACAACTCATTGAAGATTAAACGAATAACGATTAAAACGAACGAATATGGAACTCGTTAACCTTTTCATTCGGAGCATATTCATTGAGAATATGATCTTCGCATTCTTCTTGGGAATGTGCTCGTACTTGGCAGTTTCCAAAACTGTCAAAACTGCACTTGGTCTTGGTGTAGCCGTAACGTTCACTTTGCTGGTGACCGTACCGGTTAACTACCTGGTGGATACGAAGCTTCTTCAACCAGGAGCTTTGGCTTGGCTTGACCCAAGTTTGGCAGAGTACGATCTGAGCTTTTTGAGCTTTATCATCTTTATCGCTGTCGTTGCAGCTATTGTGCAGCTCCTTGAAATGATTGTGGAGCGATTTTCACCAAGCCTATATAATGCATTGGGAATTTTTCTTCCACTTATTGCGGTGAACTGCAGCATCTTAGGGGCCGCGTTGTTTGTGCAGGAGCGCGCCTACAAGACGCTCGCTGAGGCTACCGTTTTCGGGGTCGGTTCGGGCGTGGGTTGGGCGTTAGCCATCGTTGCCCTTGCAGCAATACGCGAGCGCCTGAAGTACAGCCATGTTCCTGCTCCGCTTCGTGGACTCGGAATCACGTTCATCATCACCGGTTTGATGGGTATGGCGTTCATGAGTTTTATGGGCATTAAAATCTAATTCACGTCATGTTTACCTCTACCATTATTTGGAGTATTGTCATTTTTTCGCTCGTAACTGTTCTCTTGGTTACGGTGCTTCTTCAGGCAAAAGCTCGTTTGGCGCCTTCAGGGCCAGTGAAGCTCGACATCAACGGCGATACCATTGAAGTTGAGTCAGGTAGTACGTTGCTCACGACATTGGGCAATCGCAAAGTATTTCTTCCTTCGGCATGTGGCGGAGGCGGAACCTGCGGTATGTGCAAGTGCCAAGTTCTTGAGGGAGGTGGTGAAATCCTTCCAACTGAAACTGGATTCTTTAACCGAAAGCAAATAGCGGACAACTGGCGCCTCGGATGCCAAGTGAAGGTTAAGAACGACATGAAAATCAAGGTTCCAGAAGAAATTTTTGGTATCAAGAAGTGGGAATGTGAGGTAGTTTCCAACTACAACGTTGCATCATTTATCAAAGAGTTCGTGGTGAAGCTCCCAGAGGGCGAAAACCTAGATTTCTTGGCCGGGGGCTACATTCAGATTGACGTTCCTTCGATCGAAGTTGACTACAAGAACATCGACATTACTGCGCATCCGCGCTTGGGTAAGAAGGCCGACGAGTTTCAGGGCGAATGGGACAAGTTCAAGTTGTGGGACCTTAAGATGAAGAATCCTGAGCCACTCTTCCGCGCCTACTCTATGGCCAACCACCCAGCAGAGGGCAACATTGTCATGCTGAACATCCGTATTGCGACCCCGCCATGGGATCGCGCCAAAGGGGGATGGATGGACGTCAATCCCGGCGTGTGTTCGTCGTACATCTTTGACCTCAAGCCAGGCGACAAGGTGACGGTTTCAGGTCCCTACGGTGAGTTCCACATCAAAGAGACTGAAGCAGAAATGATCTATATCGGTGGTGGTGCAGGTATGGCTCCGATGCGTTCGCACCTCTTTCACCTCTTTCATACCCTTAAAACGGGCCGCAAGGTATCGTACTGGTACGGAGGCCGTTCGCGCCGTGAGTTGTTTTACATCGACGACTTCCGTAAGATTGAAGAGCAATTCCCGAACTTTAAATTCCATCTGGTCTTGAGCGAACCGCTTCCAGAGGATAACTGGACCGGGAAAACGAGTATGGAAAGCGAAGGAGACGGTTTTGTCGGATTCGTGCATCAGGCACTCATCGACAACTACTTGTCGAAGCACGATGCTCCAGAGGATATCGAATTCTATTTCTGTGGACCCCCGATGATGAACGCTGCCGTCCTTAAGATGGTAGACGACTTCGGCGTGCCGCCCGAAAACGTAGCTTTTGATGACTTCGGTGGTTAGTCAACGTTTCAAGGGCGCCCTCGGGCGCCCTTTTTTGGCTTTAACTGCGGCTCTAGTTGTGGGCTGTGCCTCGGAATCTGAATTCGTCGTTCAGGGCGAAGCTCAAGGAAGCACATTTGTCCTTCGTGCCTACGGGGACTCGCTCAACCTTATCGAGTCCGACGTCGCCCGGTGGTTGGCAGACTACAACAAAGCGGTTTCGGTGTGGGATCCGAAGTCCGAACTCAGCCGCCTCAATCGGGGCGAAACCCTTGCGCCTAGTTTGATTCTCTCGGATTTGCTCCGCATGACCGAGGGCATTCGAGTGGCCACCGATTCATTGGTTGAGCCTGCCCTTGAACCCGTGCTGCGCGCCTGGGGCTTTACTGCGGGAACTCAATTGATTCCCAGTTCCAGAGGCGCGCAACGCGATTCAGTCATTGTCGATTCACTCATGGCATTGGTGCATTGGACGGCTCCCGAGGTGACCCCCGATGGGACCCGTCTTACGCACCCCATCAACGTCAATGCCTTTGCCCAAGGTCATTCGGTAGATTTGGTACTCGATTCGCTTCGTGCCCGCGGCGCAACCGCCGCATTTGTCGAGATTGGTGGCGAGGTACGCAGCTTTGGCCTCAAGCCTGATGGTGACGCATTCAAGGTCGGGATCGAAAAGCCCCTCACCTCAGGCGACCGCAGCCTTCAGCTGACCGTTGAACTCGAAGACCGGGCGCTTGCCACTTCAGGAAACTACCGCAAGTTTCAGGTGGATTCTGCAACGGGCCAACACTATGGGCACAGCTTGGATCCGCGCACCGGTTGGCCAGCCCCGACGGATGTACTTAGCGCTACGCTAATTGGGCCATCGTGTGCTGAGGCAGACGCATATGCAACCATGGCAATGGTGCTCGGATTAGAGCGCACAAAGTATTGGCTCGCACAGCACCCCGAATGGGACGCCATTCTTATTTACAGCGACGCCCAAGGCGTCCTGCAGATCTACAATTCCTTAAAGTAAGGGTTACTGGTTGGTGCACTGCTCGTCCGGCATCTTGCCGCAGTACGAACAGGCTTCACCTTCCTTGTTGAGAAAGGGACTATTCGACGCACAGGTTCCGGTAAACTCACCGTCCTTTTTGCCCCAAATTTTCACTGCCATTCCGAGCAGCCCTATTCCAAGAAGACCAGCAGCGATTAATGTGAGTTTAAGTAGTGCCATGATGGGTGCAAAGGTACAAAAATGGGGCCGTGACCTAGGTTACTCAGGTACAATTAAGCTCCAATGAGATTGACTTCCATCTCGAGTGCCACGCCGAACTTCGCCCAAACGTCTGCTTGAACTTGGGTGGCCACGTGCACTAATTCTGCTGCAGTAGCTCCTCCGTAGTTAACTAGCACAAGTGCTTGCTTGGCGTGCATTCCGGCGTTACCGACACGCTTGCCCTTCCAGCCGGCCTGTTCGATTAGCCATCCGGCGGCGAGCTTGACGCTTCCGTTGGCTTGCGGGTACTGCGGCAGGCTAGGGTGTTCGGCGGCAAGCGATTCCGCCACCTCAGCTGCTACAGCCGGATTTTTAAAGAACGATCCGGAATTCCCCAACTCGGCGGGGTTGGGCAATTTACTGCGGCGAATGGCCATCACCGCGTCGGCGATGCTGCGCAAACTCGGTTCGGAGCCTGCGGCAGCCAACTCTTCAGCTACTGATCCGTAGTGGGTAATGAGCGCATGGTCGCGGGTCGTGAGTTTGAACTGCACCGACAAAATGATGCCCTGGTCCCGCAGCACGCTTTTGAACACGCTCTCCCGGTAGCTAAATCCGCAGTCGGCGTTGCTGAATTCTTCGACTTCGCCGTCTTCCCAGCGCATCCAACGCAGGGCGTGCAGGCTGTCTTTGGTTTCGACTCCGTAGGCGCCGATGTTTTGCACAGGTGCGGTTCCGACCAAGCCCGGAATCAGCGACAGGTTTTGAAGTCCACCCCAGCCTTGGTCGACGGTCCACTGCACGAATTCGTGCCAGTTTTCTCCTGCGGCGGCCTCAACTACCACATATCCATCGCCTTCTTCGACGATGCGCCGCCCGGTCCACGCCACTCGGGCCACAGAGCCTTTGAGGTTGCCGGCGAGCAGCATGTTGGATCCACCGCCCAAGAGCAGTGTGTGGGTACCAAATCCCTTGGGGTCGTCGAGGTACTCCACCACGTCCATTTCGGACTCAAGGTGGTAAAGTCGCTCGGCCGTGACGTCAAGGCCAAAGGTGTTATAGGGCTTCAGCGAAGCATTGTGCTCGATCCGCACGACTTAGGCAGTTCGTCCGGGGTAGGTAGCAAGGCCGCGTTCGAGCACGTCCATGGCGCGCTCAAGGTCCGTTTGCTTGAGTACGTAGGCAAGGCGCACTTGGCGCTTGCCCAGTGAACGCTCTGCGTAGAATCCTGCGGCCGGAGCCATCATTACCGTGGCACCTTCGTGCGAAAATTCTTCGAGCATCCAGCGGCAAAAGGTTTCGGCATCGTCGACGGGCAGTTGAGCCACCGCATAGAATGCGCCGCGTGGGGTGGGGCAGAAGACTCCGGCAATAGCGTTCAGTCGGCGAACTAACGTGTCGCGGCGGGCACGGTACTCGGCATTGACGGCCTCAAAGTAGCTGGCGGGGGTGGCGAGTGCGGCCTCTGCAGCGATTTGCTCGAAGGTGGGCGGAGACAGGCGTGCCTGCGCAAACTTCATCGCCGTGGCCATGAGTTCGGCGTTTTTACTTACCATGCATCCGATTCGGGCTCCGCACATGCTAAAGCGCTTCGACACACTGTCAATCAGTACTGCGTGCTGTTCGAGTCCCGAAAGTGACAGCACCGAGATCGCTTCGGCTCCGTCGTATACAAACTCGCGGTAGACCTCGTCGGCGATGACAAAGAGGTCGTGCTTCAGTGCCATTTCGCGCAGGGCCTCGAGCTCGTCGCGGCGGTATACATAGCCTGTCGGGTTGCCCGGATTGCAGACCAAGACTGCCTTGGTGCGTGGTGTGATCCGAGCTTCGAGTTCCGCGATCGGGGGCAGGGCAAAGCCTGACTCAATGCTGCTGGGTACGGATACCACTTTGGCCCCTAAAGCTTGGGCGAATCCGAAGTAGTTGGCGTAGTAGGGCTCTGGAATAATGACTTCGTCGCCCGGATCGAGAATGCTGCCCATCGCGAACGAAAGGGCCTCGGAACCTCCGGTGGTCACAATTACGTCGTTGGCCTGAACGTCAAGGCCAATGCCCTGGTAGTAGCTTGCCAAACCCTTGCGGTAGCTTGCAAAACCGGCTGACGGACTGTACTCCAAAACGCGCAAATCGCTTGTCTTTACGGCCTCAAGGGCCTTAGACGGGCTCTCGATGTCGGGCTGGCCGATGTTGAGGTAGTAAATTTTGGTTCCGCGCTGGGCAGCCGCGTCGGCCATAGGGGCGAGCTTGCGGATCGGCGACTCGGGCATGTACTGCCCGCGGGTTGAAATCTTCGGCATAATGGCTGCAAAGGTCAATAAAAAACCCGCAGCGCGTGCTGCGGGTTCATAACTTCTAAAGCTGAAAACTTACTTGCTTACTTTCGAAGCCGCAGGTGCGTTGTTCACCGGAGTAGTAACCGCAGCGGGTACGTCCTCAACGTTGCCTTTGATGGTCAACACCTTGGTGGGAGTGGCGGCATTGCTGGTCACGGTTACCGTCTTTTGAAAGAGGCCTACACGGCGGGTATCGTACTTCACTTTGATCGATGCCTTCTCACCTGGAGCGATGGGAGTTTTGGGCCAAACCGGAACCGTACAGCCGCATGAACCCACACAGTTAGTGATGATCAATGGCTCTTTGCCCGTGTTCTTAAAAACGAACTCGCGCTCGCCGTTGGCGTCCTTTTTAATTTTACCGTAGTCAATCGTTTCTTGCGTGAACGAAATCTGAGCAGCGTTGGGGTTGGCCTCTTGGGCAAACGCAAAAGACGATGCCAGAACAACGGCAGCGGCAGTGAAAAAGTGCTTCATTTTGAATTTAAATTTTGTTGTTGACGAATCAAGCAGGGGCAAATGTAACCGATGCGGCGAAACTAACGCAAAAAAAATGCCACAAGGTTACCTTTGCGGTCCCTATGGAAATTCCTTCACAGTACGCTCCGCGCCAGGTTGAACAACGCTGGTACCAAACATGGCTCAAGCACAAGGCTTTTGCCTCGACTCCCGACCACCGTCCGGCCTACACCATCGTGATTCCGCCGCCCAATGTGACCGGCGTACTGCACATGGGGCACATGCTCAACAACACCATTCAGGACGTGCTGGTGCGCCGCGCCCGCATGCGCGGATTCAATGCCTGCTGGGTTCCGGGAACGGACCACGCCTCGATCGCGACCGAGGCCAAGGTGGTGCAAAAGCTCCGCGCCGAGGGGATTAAAAAGTCCGACCTGAGCCGCGACGCCTTTTTAGAGCACGCCTGGGAATGGACGCACAAGCACGGCGGTATCATCCTCGACCAACTCAAGGAGCTCGGCGCCAGTTGCGACTGGGACCGCAACGCCTTCACCATGGATGAGGTGCGCAGCGACAGCGTGTACCACGTTTTTGCCGATTTGCACGCCAAGGGCTACATCTACCGCGGACTCCGCATGGTGCACTGGGATCCCGAGGCCAAGACCTCGCTTTCGGACGAAGAGGTCATTCACAAGGACATCACCGCTACCCTGTACTACGTGAAGTACGAGGTGGTTGAGAAACCCGGAACCTTTTTGACCGTCGCCACCTCGCGCCCTGAGACCATCATGGGTGACGTGGCCGTAGCCATCAACCCCAAGGACGTGCGCTACACTGCGCTGCACGGCATGCACGTTCGGGTTCCGATTGGCGGACGCGAAGTGCCCATCATTCTCGACGACTACGTCACTACTGATTTCGGAACCGGTTGCCTCAAAGTGACTCCGGCCCACGACTGGAACGACTACGCCATCGGCCAAAAGCACGGCCTCGAGGTACTCGACGTGCTGAACGAAGACGGAACCCTCAGCGCCCACGGCCTCGAGTACGCCGGAATGGAGCGCTTTGCCGCCCGAAAGAAGGTCGCTGAAGACCTCAATGCCAGCGGATTCCTAGCCAAAACCGAAGAGTACGCGTCGACCGTAGGCACCAGCGAGCGCACCGGCGCCGTGGTAGAACCCCGCTTATCGCTGCAGTGGTGGGTACGCATGCCAGACCTGGCCAAGCCCGCCCTTGATGCGGTGATGTCCGACGAGATTCAGCTAATCCCCGAGAAGTTTAAGAACACGTACCGCCACTGGATGGAAAACGTGAAGGACTGGTGCATTTCGCGCCAGCTTTGGTGGGGACACCGCATTCCGGCCTACTTCTACGGTCCAGGGGAGCACGATTATGTGGTTGCCTTGAGCGCCGAGGAGGCGCTCGAGAAGGCCCGCGCGGCCGCTGGCCGCGCGGATCTTACCGCCGCCGACCTTCAGCAGGACCCCGACTGCCTCGACACCTGGTTCTCGAGCTGGCTTTGGCCGCTGAGCGTCTTTGACGGCATTCGCAACCCTGAAAACCCCGAGATACAGTACTACTACCCAACTCAGGACCTCGTTACCGCCCCCGAAATCCTCTTTTTCTGGGTCGCACGCATGGCCATGGCCGGCTACGAGTATGCGGGCAAGCGTCCGTTCGAACGCGTCTACCTCACGGGAATCGTGCGCGACAAACTCGGACGCAAAATGTCCAAGTCCCTCGGCAACTCACCCGACCCCATCGGACTCATGGAGACCTATGGGGCCGACGGCGTCCGTATGGGCATGCTTCTGACGTCACCGGCGGGCAACGACCTCCCGTTTGACGAATCCCTGTGCGAGCAGGGCCGCAACTTCACCAACAAGGTGTGGAACGCGCTCCGCCTCATCAAAGGCTGGAACGTCTCAGACGACGCCCCCGCCGACGAGGCAGCCGCTTGGGCGGTTGATTGGTTCCGCCACCTGCTCGACGCCGAGCTGGCTGAGCTTCACCGAGACTTTGACCGCTACGCCCTCTCTGAGGCCTTGATGCGCCTTTATAAGCTCACCTGGAACGGATTCTGCTCCTGGTACCTCGAGCTGGTAAAACCCGCCTACGGCCAGCCTATTTCGCCTGCGATTTATGATGCCACGGTCGAATTTATGGATACCCTGATGGCGGCCTTGCACCCCTTCATGCCCTTTCTCACCGAAGAAGTTTGGCACCTGCTCTCCCCTCGGGGCGAAACCGAATTCCTGGACTTTGCTGCCTATCCGGTTGGTCATGGCCTGGAATACCGCAGCACGGAATTCACCCTACTCGAGGAACACGTCGTCGCACTGCGCACCTTTAGGGCAGAGAAGAACATTGCCTTCAAGCTGCCCATAACCGTGGACGCGAGCACTAAGCCTGCGGCATGGCCAGCCATAGCCAAGCTCACCAATGCCCTTTGGGGCGATGCTCAGGGCGGACTCCCTCTGCGCGCCGGCACCCTAGAGCTCCGCGTACTGATAGAATCC
>CAIJMB010000245.1 GCA_903821715.1 uncultured Flavobacteriales bacterium | reverse complement strand
GTATTCCAATCCGAATGGAGTCCATTGAGATTTGAGTACCCTTCTCATTGATGATGATGATTCGCTTTACCGCGTCAGGTTTTGGCAGTTCTTGGCCCTGAACCTGAAGTGCACACGTAGCAAGAGCCCATATTGTTAGTTTTTTCATAATTGGTACTATTTCTAGATCGTAATTAACTTCATTAACCCTCGAATGAACTGAGGACATTCACTGTCGGGATGATTGGTCTCGAACCAGCGACCCCTACGTCCCGAACGCAGAGCGCTACCAACTGCGCCACATCCCGTGAATGAAGCTGCAAATTACTTAAGGGCGGCTAAAAAAAACTACATTTGTGCTCGGCTATGACTCAAAATGCACTCATTCTGCCGAGCGTACACGTGGTGGATCCTCGGTCTCCTTTTCACGGTCACACCGTGGATGTACTTATTCGAGACGGACAGGTTCAGGCCATCGACGGCCCAGGGGAACTCAATGGGGCTCCCTATGTTGATTGGGCTAAAGGAATGATGCTCAGTCCCGGATGGATTGACGGCCGTGCTCGAAGCGGTGCACCAGGTCATGAAGAGCGGGAAACGTACGATTCACTCGCCGCGGCGGCACTGCGTGGTGGATTCACCCACGTGGCCCTGATGCCTTCGACGCATTCAGCGCGAGATAACCGACCCGCAATCGAAGCCCTTCCAGAGTTTCCACACGTGGTGTGGATTCCCGTGGGCGCACTTACCCAGGGTCTTAATGGCGAAAAGCTTGCCGAACTAGCTGATATGCGCGCTGCAGGAGCATTGGCTTTTTCAGACGACAAGCACCCTGTAGATCGGCCCCACACGCTGCAGCTCGCGCTTGAATACGCTCAAGGCCTTGAGGCTCGAGTGTGGAGCTTCCCCATGGAGCGCAACCTCTGCCCTACAGGTGTCGCGCACGAAGGCTTATCTGCTTTGAAGTCGGGAATGGCACCGATCCCCGCTCTCACAGAAACGATTCGGATTCAGCGGGACCTAGCCATTGCCGAATACGCGGGCGGAGGCCTTCACCTCTCTGGTCTTTCGTGTGCAGAAAGTGTAGAATTAGTGCGCCAAGCCAAAACACGTGGCATCGATGTCACCGCAGACGTGGCGATTGCGAATCTTGTCGGAACCGATTCCGACATCGAATCCTACGATACTGCGGTCAAACTTTTGCCCCCGTTGCGGAGCAAACTTGATCAAGAGGCACTTTGGGAAGGCGTTCTTGACGGAAGCATAGATATGATCGTGAGCGACCACGACCCCATGGACCACGAGTTAAAAAACTGCGAATGGGGTAGCGCGAGCTTTGGAGCCGCCACGATCGAGCAATGCTTTTCATGGTACTGCGCAATGCGTTCTGACCGACCCGCCCTTGAGGCCTGGGTGGAGGCAGTGGCTCACCGTCCGCGCACATTGTTTGGCCTTGGCTCAGTAACCGTAAATATTGGAAGTCCTGCGGACTTTACCCTTTTTCACGTCGAAGGTCAACTTTCTGGCAAATCGAGCCTTGGTGTTAACGTGCCCACATGGCCCCAGCAAGGTTGCGCGATAGGAACCGTACTCGACGAAGTCGCGAGTAAGGCTTAGGCATTTACCACAAGGCCGTCGTAGGCCAAGTGCATTCCGCTGGGCAATTGTGCATCCTCTTCATTATGAAGGCCAAGGTGGTGGCTTATGTGCGTAAAGAAGACATTCGGAACCCCAGTTGTTCGTGCGAATTCAATCGCTTCATCGAGGCTAAAATGAGAAATGTGCTTTGTTTTTCGCAGCGCATTGACCACGAGAATTTCTGCTCCATAAATCTTTTGGCGCTCACTATCGATCATTCCTGAAATGTCGGTTAGGTAGACGATGGGACCGATGCGAAATCCCAGAACTGGCCAAATTCCGTGTACTCCAAGGATTGGAATCCACTGCTGGTCACCCACGTTAAACGCATGGCCAGGTTCAATGCGGAGCATTTCAAATTCAGGCGCCCCGGGGTAGCGTTGGGCACTGAAGGCATAGGCAAATTGCTCGCGAAGCCTCGACTCTACTCGCTCCGTGGCCCAAAGGCGCATGGGCTGGTTTGATGAAAAAATGAGGGGGCGCAAATCATCCAGTCCGGCCACGTGATCCATGTGCTCGTGTGTCAGTACCACGGCATCTAGATGTGTGTGGTCTGTTCGAAGCATTTGCTGTCGAAAATCGGGACCGCAGTCAATGAGCACTTTAGCGTTTCCGGCGGTTACAACTGCAGATGCGCGAAGACGTCGATCCCTTGGGTCCACAGACGTGCACACAGGGCAGCTGCACCCGATAACGGGCACACCTTGGCTCGTGCCACTTCCAAAAAATTCGAGTGAAACCGCGGGCATCGGACCAAATGTACGCTACCTTTGATGACATGGCTGACTTGGTTTTAAGCGCCGCGCAGAAGGCGCTCCGCACCAACCTGAACCCCAACATTTATGGGTCATTTGCAGAAATTGGCGCTGGTCAAGAGACGGTGCGTCATTTTTTTCGCGCTGGCGGTGCATCAGGCACCATTGCCAAAGCGATGAGCGCCTACGATAAGGAGTTTTCAGACGCCATTTATGGACAGGAATCAGACGGTCGTTATGTAACCGAAACGCGGTTGCGCAAGATGCTTCACCATGAGTACGGCTTGCTTCACGAGCGTATTGATCGTGATCGCTCTCCCGACAAGTGCTTTTTTGC
>CAIJMB010000244.1 GCA_903821715.1 uncultured Flavobacteriales bacterium | reverse complement strand
TCCCCGTTCTTGTGGGTGGCCTAAGTGACCGAGGTGTCGTGGCCGCATGCAGTTACGAAGCGCGAAGCACCGGAGTGCGTTCAGGGATGCCCATGCGCATGGCGCGCGAACTATGTCCTGAGGCAGTAGTGGTGCGCGGAAACTCAATGGAGTACAGCAAGCACTCCAATGTGGTGACTGAGATTGTTCGCGAAGCGGTTCCCGTGCTCGAGAAGGCCTCCATCGATGAGTTTTATGCCGATTTGAGCGGAATGGATCGCTTTTTTGGGACCTACCAGTTTGCTCAAGAGCTTCGCGAGCGCATTATTCGCGAGTCGGGGCTTCCGATTTCGTTTGGATTGTCAACCAATAAAACGGTGGCCAAAGTGGCTACCGGTGAGGCGAAACCCAACAACCACCGCCACGTACCTCCCGGAGTTGAGCGCCCGTTTATGGCTCCGCTATCAGTTCGAAAGATTCCGATGGTGGGGGAGAAGACCTACCAAACCTTGCGGGTGCTGGGCGTTCAGCGCATTGCGACGCTTCAAGAGATGCCGTCAGAGCTTCTGTATCAAGTGCTGGGCAAGCCGGGCTTGGACCTCTGGAACAAGGCCCACGGAGTCGACGAGCGTCCCGTTAAGTCGGTTCATGAGCGAAAGTCAATTTCCACAGAGCGCACCTTTGAGCAAGACACCTTGGATGAGGTCAAGCTTCGCGGACTTTTGGCGGCGATGACTGAGAACCTTGCGTTCCAGTTGCGGCGAGGGCATCGCCTCACCAGCAATGTGGCGGTACGCATTCGCTACGCAGACTTTCAAACGGTGTCCAGACAGCGCCAAATACCCTATACAGCCTCAGATCGGGTACTGCTCGACGTTGCCGAGGGATTGTTTCGCCAGCTTCACGACCGAAGGCAGCGCGTACGACTTGTGGGTGTGCGTTTGAGTGGACTCGTTGGGGGAGGGGAGCAGTTTGGTCTTTTTGAGTTGGACGACCGGGGGCATCGCCTAAGTGAAGCGATGGACCGCATACGGGTTCGCTACGGGGATCGGGCGGTGGTTCGCGCATTTGGAATGGCAGCCCAGACGATCGGGCGGTCGAATCCCTTCAATGGAGATCCGCCGCCGCTTTTGGCCAACCGAAGGCAGTAAACGACCGATAGGTTTTGACTATATTGATTTTCAATGTATTAATTACCAAGTTTTTATATATTAAAATTTAAATAAAAGATTCAATTAATATGTGCGGTCGCTACGTCCAGGTATCCAAGCTTGAAGTGCTCGAAAAGCGCTTCGAAGCGGTTGCCGATCAGCCCGAATTGTGGCGTCCCAACGCCAACGTGGCGCCGGGGACTCGGTCTCCCGTAGTGACGAGTGACGCCCCTAAGGCGATTCAATTCTATCAATTTGGGTTCCGTCCGTCGTGGGGTACGGGTTCGATGATGTTTCTCAATGCGCGTTCCGAGGGTGACCACAACCCAGATAACGACCCGCGCTACACCGGAGCCAAGGGAATTATTCAAAAACCAAGCTTCCGCAAGGCGATTCGCAGTCAGCGATGCCTTGTGTTGGCCGACGCCTTTATTGAGGGACCCTTTGACCGAAAGCTCAGTGAACCCTACCTCGTCTACCTCAAGGGTAAAGAGCGCCCCTTTGCCATGGCGGGGATCTGGGATTCGTGGATCGATCCCGCAACCCAGTGCGAATTGTTTTCGTTCGCCATTATCACGACCACAGCCAACGAAGTACTCCAAAAAATTCGCCATCCGAGGTCCCCGGTTATTTTGCCCCGCGAGGCAGAATCCGCTTGGCTTTCGCCCGAAACGCCGCTGTCTGACGTGACTGACCTGCTTCAGCCGTGGCCAGCCGCAGAAATGAATGCGTATCCAATTAGCCCGGCGATCAAGCACCCTGCGGCGCAGGGTTTGGATTTGCTTCAGCCCATAGGCGAGCGAGTGATGCCCGAAGATGAGCTACGGCTTCGCGACGGAATCGAGCTGCAAGGGGCCAAATCCAGGTAAATGTTCGGTTGTGCGAGTTACCCACACAGCAATGAGTATGCGCTTCGGGCTGCATGCTCCCGAGCAGGTGCTTCGCTGTGCGGAACAGTGGGGTTCCGGCACGCGCCTCATTCTCGCTGAAATCAACGGTACCGGCGGGTGGCTTCCCGCGCTGCGGCTTGCTTCGGTCCCCCTTCAGCCTGGCCTTGATTGGCGCTTAGGCGGGACCCGGACCCTCCTTCTCTTGCCGCGCAGCATGGCTGCCTATGGCTTTATTGCTCAGTGGGTGGGCCGTATGCGGAGCGAGAATCGAGTAGGGGACCCCTCAGACTGGCAGCAGGCGCCGCTGCACCCTGAGGTGGACGTCATTTTTCCCATTCAGCGTGCGCCAGAACGCGCACTGGCGTCCAACGAGTGGTTGGGTGTGCACGACCACGAGCAGATCCGAGCCCAGCGCCATCCCCATGCTTCGCGCTCACTCGCGTGGAAAACCTGCGTCTTCGCCCGCCCCGAGGATCCGGAGCTCCACCGCGTGCTGCGTGCAGTGCACCGGAACGCGACCCTTGCCAACCTTCAGTCAAGCGAGGTACTCGAGGAGCGGGACCCCTGGTGGGAGCCCGCCGAGCGCACCCAACAGCGCTTTGAGCCCTGGATTTGGCGGCAAACGGAGCGGTTTCTCGCTGGTCTGTCTATTTGGAGCCACGAACAGTGGCGCGGATCCGGCAACCAAAATCAGTCTACCTACACCGGTAGCAGTGCCAAAGACCAAGCCCTGCTCCGCATGCTGTGCGAGGACGCGCTTCCGGATCGCTACCCCGGCCGAGAAAGCGACGCCGTGCTGCGCGCCCGACTCGACAAAGAACTTGACCTCATTCAGCAAAAGGAATTCGTCGCCTACTTTCTTCTGAACTGGGACATTGTGCGCTACGCCCAAAAGCAAAATTTCTTTTACGTAGGGCGGGGGGAGCGGAGCCAATTCAATGGTTGCCTATCTACTTAAAATTACGAACGTTGACCCTATTGAATTAGATCTTTACTTTGAGCGGTTTATCAACCTCTACCGCAGTGCGCCTCCCGACTTCGACATCGACTTTTCGTGGCGCGACCGCCCGCGGCTGACGGAATACATCTTCAAGCGCTTTCCGCACACGGCACTACTCGGAGCCGTCAGCACCTTTCAGCACCGCGCTGTCGTGCGCGAACTCGGGAAAGTCTGGGGCCTGCCCAAGTCCGACATCGACGAGTTGGCCGACGGCAAGCTGCGCGACCGCGACGAAACGGCCCGCAGCATCCTTCGCTACGGACGCCTGCTGCACGGGCTGCCAAACCGCATGACGCTGCATTCCAGCGGAATCCTCATCGCCAATGCGCCACTCACCACGTGGTCGACCATCTTTATGCCGCCCAAGGGCTTCCCTACAGTTGACTTTGACATGCACACGGCTGAGGACGTGGGGCTCCACAAATTCGACATTTTGGGCCAGCGCGGACTCAGTAAAATTTCCGAAACCCTCGCTACGCTGCGGGATTCGGGTATCCCCACCGCCGACATTCACGACAGCCACCGGTTCAAAAACGACCCGCACTGCCTCGAACTCCTTCGCGACGGCGGAGCCATCGGCTGCTTCTACGTTGAATCCCCGGCCATGCGCATGCTCATGGCCAAGCTCCAGACATCGAACTACCTCGAGCTCGTCGCGGCCAGTTCGGTCATTCGCCCCGGCGTCTCGTCCTCGGGAATGATGAAGGCCTACATCGACCGCCACCGCGATCCCTCGCGCCGCGCTGAGGCCAACCCCGAACTCTTGCGTATCCTTCCCGAAACCTACGGCGTCATGGTCTACCAAGAAGACGTCATCCGCGTGGCCCACGAGTACGCGGGCCTTTCGCTTGCCGAGGCCGACGTCCTTCGGCGCGGAATGTCCGGAAAATTCCGCTCCCGCACCGAATTTCAAGCAGTAGAAACCCAATTTTTCACCAACTGCGCCCAACGCGGAACTGCTCCCGAAGAATCCCGCGAAATCTGGCGCCAAATCGAAAGCTTCGCCGGCTACGCCTTCGCCAAGGGGCATTCCGCCTCGTACGCGGTCGAAAGCTTCCAAAGCCTCTACCTCAAGGCCTACTTTCCGGTTCCGTTCATGGTCGCCAACGTCAACAACGGCGGAGGCTACTACCGCGCCGAGCACTACCTCCAAGAGGCGCGCCGCCACGGAGCCCGCATCGAATCTCCCTGCATCAATGACGGCCGCACCTTCACCGTCCTTCGTCAAGGCCTTCGTGTCATCCTCGGAACCGACCGAATCCGCAGCTTCGACGCCGAATTTGGTCACCGAATCGACCGCGCACGACAGGAGGGAGGGCCTTTTTCTGATTTTGACGACTTCGTCGACCGCCTGCACCGCCCCGGCGAACCAATCCCCCTCGAAGCGCTCTTACTCCTGATCCGGGCCGAAGCCTTTCGCTTCACCGGCCGCCCTGCGCGCACACTGCTATGGGCGGCCCACCGGCGCCTGGGCCACCGCCCGCCGCCGGCGCCCGGACCCAGTCTCTTCGACTCTCTCGCCACCCCAAAACCCGCACACCCCGAGGTTACTATCCTCGAAACCAGCGACTTAGAGCGATCCTACGAGCAGATCGAACTCTTTGGATTCCCGCTCTGCAACCCCTTTTCACTCTTTGAACTCCCTGAGATTCAGCGCACAATCCAACCCGAACACTGGCCCCAATCCCACGGAGCCCACACCGAAATCCTCGGCTACCTCGTAAGCCTCAAAAACACCAAAACCGTGCGCGGAGACTGGATGCAAATCGGAACCTTCGAGGACCGCAGCGGCCACATCTTTGACGTCGTGCTTTTTCCGCCCGCCGTGGCCCGCCACGCCATTCGCCGGCGCGGAATCTACCGAATGTCCGGCCGAATCTCCGTTGAGTACGGCTACGCCAGCCTTGATGTCCAGCACCTTGAACGCTGCATCGCCAAACTCGATCCGCGCTTTGACGAAACGCCTGTGCACCTGATGCCCGTAGCCACGAAATCTGGCCGCGGAATGACCGTCGGCCGCAACCCCGTCAAATCTTTGCCG
>CAIJMB010000243.1 GCA_903821715.1 uncultured Flavobacteriales bacterium | reverse complement strand
GGACACCTCGCGCATGCAGTGGGCCAACCTCTGGCCGCTTATGGAGCACGCCCTGACCGGCCGCGAGCAGGGCGCCGGAGCCATGGTGGTGGGCGACGGCAAGCAGAGCATTTACCGCTGGCGCGGCTCAGACGCCGAGGAGTTTCTGGACCTCGTAGCGCGAGCGAAAACGGGCGACAGCCCGTCGGACGCGCTTCCGGGCCTCGAAGGCATGTCGGGCTTTGTGGCCATGGGCGACAACTGGCGCAGCCGGCACGGAATCGTCGCGTTTAACAACCGTTTGTACACGGGTTTTGCCGCCAAGCTCGGCCAGGACGACCACCGCACCGCGTACGCTGATTCGGCGCAGAATCCGCGCGGAGCCTCCGGCGGCTACGTACAGCTTCGCGCCATCGAGGCCGAAGACAAGTCCGAGTTTGATCCCGCCGTGCTCGACGCGCTGGTGGCCGACGTGCGGAGCCGGCGTGCCGCCGGCTGGTCCTGGGGCGACATGGCCGTGATCATGCGCCGCCGCGCTGAGGGCCGTATGGTGGCCGAGCGCTTCGCCGCCGAGGGAATCCCGATTTTGTCGTCGGAGCTGCTGGCAGTGACCGGTTCTGCCGCGGTTCAGGCCATGGTGGCTCTGTTTCGCTGGATGCTGCGCCCCGGCGAACCCGAGCGCGAATGGGACGTGCTGCGCGGCCTCCGCCGCGCCGGCGTGTGGCAGGTGGGCACAGAGGAATGGCTCTTGCTTGGCCAGTCGCGCCGCCGCGTCCAAGACGCCCCCATTCCCGAGGATTTTGAGCCGGTGCTGCGCCGCATCATTCCGGGTTGGAGCCCCGACGTCGCCTGGCGCCTCAGCCTCTACGAAATGGGCGCCTACACCGCCCGGGCACTTGGGTTTAACGCCGACGCGGACGCCTTTGTCTTGCGCCTGCTCGACGCCATGCTCGACTTCTCGAAGCGCCAGGTCAACCGCCTCGAGGCCTTTATGGAAGAGTACGCCCGCCGGGCCCCTATGTGGAGCGTGTCGGCACCGGCGGGGGCAGACGCGGTCGAACTGCTCACCGTCCACAAGGCCAAGGGACTGGAGTACCCCATCGTCTTTTTCCCATGGGCCCAGCTCGACAACCCGCGATTCGACCCGGTGTGGCTCGATCCGCGCGGGGTGCTCGGGCCGGATCTTGATTTGCCGCCGTCGGCGCTGGTTCCGCTCACCAAATTCAGCTCAAATGAAGGCTTGCTCGACGAGGTCGGGCAGCGCTGGCCCGCCTACGCCGACCGGGTGCGCGAAACCGCCGAGCGCGCCGCCTTTGACGACGCCAACTTGCTCTACGTGGCCACGACCCGCGCCGTCGACGAGCTTTGGGTCTACTTCGACCCCAAAAAGGGCTACGGAGGCTGGTGGCAGCAGCACGCCGAGGCCGAACTCGCTCAGGGCGAAGCCCGGCAGCTTGGTGAAAACCTTTGGGCCTGGGGCGCCATGCCGGCGCCTGAGGCCGCCGCGCCCGCGGCTCCGACCTGGGACCAAAGCATTGTGCGCAACCGCGACTGGACCGACACCGTGAAGCTTGCCCGTCCCCGTGACGAGGAGCCCGAGCAGCGCTTTGGCAACGCCCTGCATGCGGCCTTGGAACGCATTCGCGACCGCCGTGACGCTGCCGCCGCCGCGTATTCTGCCGCGGAACACAGCCAGTTGGATTCCGCCGAACGCGACCGCCTCGTCGACACCTTGGCCCTGGCGCTGGATGCCCCCGAACTTGCCGACTGGTGGACCGCGACCGAGACCTATACCGAGCGCAGCCTGCTCCACGAGGGGGGAGTGCTTCGCCCCGACCGCATTTACCGCCGCGCCGACGGACGCTGGGTGGTAGCCGACTACAAAACGGGCGCGCCGCAGGCCGAGCACGAAGAGCAAGTTCGCCGCTACGCCGACCTGCTCGAACCGGTTTTGGGCGAGCGTCCGCTGCCCGTCGTCCTCTACCTTCGCAGACCCACAATCCTACGTCATGAATTCTCGTGAAACCTTTTACCAGCGCCTGCGCGACGAGCTGAAGTCCGTCGAAGAGCAGGGCCTTTTTAAGCGCGAACGCATTATCGCCTCTCCGCAGGACGCCGTCATCACCTTGGCCGACGGGTCCGAGGTTCTGAATTTTTGCGCCAACAACTACCTCGGCCTCAGCAGCCACCCTGACGTGCTGGCCGCCGCCCACCGCACCCTTGATGAGCGCGGGTTTGGTATGAGTTCGGTGCGCTTTATCTGCGGAACCCAGGACATTCACCGCCAGCTCGAGCTTCGCCTCGCCGAGTTTTTGCACACCGAAGACACGATTTTGTACGCCGCTGCGTTCGACGCCAACGGCGGAGTTTTTGAGCCCCTACTCGGCGAAGAAGACGCGATCATCAGCGACAGCCTCAACCACGCCTCAATCATCGACGGAGTCCGCCTCTGCAAGGCCCAGCGCTACCGCTACGCCAACAACGACATGGCCGACCTCGAGGCCCAACTAAAGGCTGCCGACGCGGCCGGAGCCCGCACCAAGCTCATCGTCACCGACGGCGTCTTCTCAATGGACGGCTACGTCGCCCAGATGGACCGCATCTGCGACCTGGCCGACCAGTACGACGCCCTCGTCATGGTCGACGAGTGCCACGCCACCGGATTCATCGGCGCCACCGGACGCGGTTCGATCGAGCTGCGTGGTGTCCTCGGTCGCGTCGACATCATTACCGGCACCCTCGGCAAAGCCCTCGGCGGCGCCATGGGCGGATTCACCACCGGCCGCAAGGAGCTCATCGAAATGCTCCGCCAGCGCTCGCGCCCCTACCTCTTTAGCAACAGCCTCGCCCCATCCATCGTCGGAGCCAGCCTCGCCGTACTCGACCTGCTCGACCGCACCACCGAGCTGCGCGACCGCCTGATGGACAACGTGGCCCGCTTCAAGGCCGGCCTGCGCGAAGCCGGACTCGAGTTCAAAGACGGCGAATCGGCCATCGTTCCCGTCATGCTCTACGACGCGGCCCTGGCCCAACGCTTCGCCGACGCCCTTTTGCAGCGCGGAATCTACGTCATCGGATTCTTCTTTCCCGTCGTGCCCAAGGGCCAAGCCCGCATTCGCGTGCAGCTCTCAGCCGCCCACACGCCCGAACACATCGACAAGGCGATCAAGGCGTTTGCGGAGGTGCACAAGGAGCTTGTTGGCAAGGTTGGCTAGTTGGCAAGGTTTGCTCGTTAGCAAGGTTGGCGAGGTTGGCGAGGCTAGCGAGGTTAGCAAGGTTAGCTCGTTAGCGTGCTTGGCCAACCGACAAAGTCGTGCGAGGTTGGCTCAAAGCCCTTTAGCCGTTTGAAATGTTTGCAGGATTTGGTGATTAGGCACAATCCTTGGATGGCTCAAAGTGAGCAAAGTAATTTTGCAAAATATTCATTTTAAAATGTTTATGTGAAATAGTCTAAATAGGTTTGTCGAATGAAATCCTATTTAGACCTCACAATTTGGCACCGGGCCAGTGACTTATTTGTTGACCTGCACAAGCTGCTTGAACACCATAGCTTGTTTCGAGATCGCTATCTGCGGGAGCAGCTGCTACGCGCATCACTGTCCGTAGCGCTCAATATTAGTGAAGGCAACGGTCGGGGTTCGCGCAAGGAATTTGCGCATTTTTTGCGGATCGCGCGCGGGTCCCTCGATGAGGTTGGCGCTGCGCTTCACATTGCCCGAAAGATTTATCCAGCACTCGAGATTCCAGACCGGCATTTTGCCGACATCGAACAGTTGAAGCGGTCCATCAACGCACTCATAAGAAAGTTGACCGAGGGTGCTCACAGTCCAATAATTAACACCTTGACCCCGCTGAACGTAGAGCTCACAGACGAGCTAACGAGCTAATCTCAGCAAACCTCGCCAACCTCGCTAATTGGCCAACGAGCTAACCTCGCCAACCTCGCTAATTGGCCAACGAGCCAACCTCGCCAATCTCAGCCAATCTTGCTAATTAGCCAACGAGCTAACCTCGCCAACCTCGCCAACCTCGCTAATTAGCCAACGAGCCAACCTTGCTATTGAAGGATTTGCCACCCCTGCACCAGCAGCGGTTCGGCGACCTTGTATTTGACCTGCTTTTGTTCGCCAGTCATGAGGTTGACGATGGCGACTTGGTCGTTGCGTCCGTACTTCTTGCTGCTCACCGCGGGAGCCTGCTTGGGGGCAGCGGCCGGCGGGGGCGTGGCGGAGCGTGAAGCGGTTCCGCGCGCGGCGGGAGCCTCTTCGGCGCCAGGGCCAGAAGTGGTGAGTTGCTGGGCCGGACGTGCGGGCGCGGCAGGCGCTTGGCGCACGGGGGCTTGGCCGGTCTCGGCTTGAGGCAGGCCGGCGCGGAACAGGAATCCGAGGATGCTCGAATTCATTTCGTCGACCATGTCCTTGAAGAGTTTGAACGATTCGTGCTTGTACACGAGGAGCGGATCCTTTTGCTCGTAGACGGCTCCCTGAACGTTTTGGCGTAGGTCGTCCATGTTGCGCAGGTGCTCCTTCCAGTGTTCGTCGATGATGCTCAAGACGATGACTTTTTCGAGGTCGGTCGTGAGCGACTGGCCGCGGGTTTCGACCGCGCGCTGCAGGTTGGTCGGAATCTGGATCGACTTGATTCCGTCGGTAAACGGAACCAGGATGTTTTGGAACTGACCACCTTGCTCGCGAAGCACATTCTCGAGGACCGGCAAGGCCTGGCCCGCGATGCGGTCGCACTTGGCGCGGTAGGCGGCTTGAGCAGCGGCATAGGTTTTTTGCGTGAGGTCGGCGGCTGAAAGGCGTTCGAATTCGGCAGCATCCACAGGGGTCGCCATGGCAAAGGTTTCGAAGCATCCGAGCTCAAAGGCACCGAAGTCGCGGCTGGGCTTGGTTCCGCCCACTAGGGCCTCGGCGGCGTCGTAGACGCTGTTGGCGAGGTCCAGGGCGAGGCGCTCACCCGAAAGGGCGTTGCGGCGGCGGCGGTAGATTCCGCTGCGCTGCGCGTTCATCACGTCGTCGTACTCGAGCAGGCGCTTGCGGCTGCCGAAGTTGTTCTCTTCGACCTTCTTTTGGGCGCGTTCGATGCTCTTGGTGACCATTGAGTGCTCGATCACGTCGCCCTCTTTGTGGCCCATGCGGTCCATCAAGCTGGCGATGCGCTCGGATCCGAAGAGGCGCATGAGGTTGTCTTCGAGCGAAACAAAGAACTGCGACGATCCGGGGTCGCCCTGGCGGCCGGCGCGTCCGCGCAGCTGGCGGTCGACACGGCGCGAATCGTGGCGCTCGGTTCCGATAATGGCGAGTCCGCCCGCGGCTTTGGCTTCGGCGGTCAGCTTGATGTCGGTTCCGCGGCCGGCCATGTTGGTGGCGATGGTCACGGTTCCGGGACGCCCGGCTTCGGCGACGATGTCAGCCTCCTTTTGGTGGAGCTTGGCGTTCAGTACTTGGTGCGGAATCTTGCGAATGTTCAGCGTGCGGCTAAGCAGTTCCGAAATTTCGACGGAGGTCGTACCCACGAGCACGGGGCGGCCGGCGTTGCGCAGCTTCTCGATTTCGTCGATGACGGCGTTGTACTTCTCGCGCTTGGTCTTGAATACCAAGTCGTTGCGGTCGTCGCGCTTGGCGGCTACGTTGGTCGGAATCACCGTCACCTCGAGCTTGTAGATCTCCCAGAATTCGCCCGCTTCGGTTTCGGCAGTACCGGTCATGCCCGAAAGCTTGTGGTACATGCGGAAGTAGTTCTGCAGCGTGATCGTCGCGTAGGTCTGCGTGGCGGCCTCAATGGTCACGCCCTCTTTGGCCTCAATCGCTTGGTGGAGTCCGTCCGAGTAGCGGCGCCCGTCCATGATGCGGCCGGTTTGCTCGTCCACGATCTTGACCTTGCCCTCCATGACGACGTATTCCACGTCTTTTTCAAAGAGTGAGTACGCCTTCAGGAGCTGGTTCATGCTGTGGATGCGCTCGCTCTTGGCGCGGTACTCGCGCATGAGCTGGTCCTTGCGGGCGGCGCGTTCGGCCACGTCGTCGTGGGCCTTCTCGATGCGGTCGAGTTCGACTGAAATCACCGGAAGCACAAAGAAGTCGGTGCTGGTCTGCTCGGCCAAGTACCCCAGACCCAAGTTGGTGAGGTTGACTTGGTTGTGCTTCTCTTCGATCGTGAAGTACAGGGCTTCATCGATCTTCTTCATCTCCTTGCCTTGGTCCTGCAGGTAGACGCCTTCGGTCTTTTGCAGCAGGGCCTTGACGCCGTCTTCAGACAGGAACTTAATGAGGGCCTTATTTTTGGGCAGGGCGCGGTGCGAGCGAAGAAGCTGGAATCCGGCCTCGGTCTTGTCGCCGGCGGCGAGTGCCTCTTTGGCCTTTGTGAGGGCGTCTTGGGCGACGGTCTTTTGCTGGTTGACCAGCGCCACCACAAAGTTCTTGAGGTAGTCAAATTCTTGCTGATCGCCGTTGGGGGTGGGTCCGCTAATAATGAGCGGAGTCCGGGCGTCGTCAATCAAGACGGAGTCGACTTCGTCGACGATGGCGTAGTGGTGTCCGCGCTGCACGAGCTCGGCGGTTTCGCGCGCCATGTTGTCGCGCAGGTAGTCAAAACCGAATTCGTTGTTGGTTCCGAAGGTAATGTCGGCCAAGTAGGCCTTGCGGCGCGGTTCGGTGTTGGGGCGGTGCTTGTCGATGCAGTCGACGCTCAGGCCGTGAAACTGGTAGAGGGGGCCCATCCACTCAGAGTCGCGCTTTGACAGGTAGTCGTTGACGGTGACCAGGTGCACCCCACGTCCGCTCAAGGCGTTGAGGTAGACGGGCAGAGTAGCGACCAAGGTTTTACCCTCACCCGTGGCCATTTCGGCGATGCGCCCTTTGTGCAGCACGACGCCGCCAAAAAGCTGCACGTCGTAGTGTACCATGTTCCAGGTGATGGGATTGCCGGCGGCGGACCAGCTGTTGTTCCACACGGCGGTGTCGCCCTCGATGCTGACGGCGTCAAGGCGGCTCGCGAGTTCGCGGTCCCAGTCTTGGGCCGGAACGCGCAGCGGGCGCTCTGACAAGCGACGCGCCGTTTCGCGCAGCACGGCATAGGCCCGCGGAAGGATTTCGAGCAAAATGCGCTCCTCTTCGGCCAAAATGTCTTTATCGAGGCTGTCGATTTGGCGGTACAGGGCCTCTTTGGCGTCGACGTCAAGCTCGGATTCGGCCTGAAGGCGAAGCTGGTCGCGTTCGGCGGCCTTCACTTCGGTTTCGGTGCGCAGTCGGGCGCGGAACGATTCAGTCTCTCCGCGGAGTTCGCGGTCAGTCAGGCCGGACAGCGTCTGTTCGGCGGCGTGAACTTGGTCGATGTAGGGCTGGATCTCCTTGAGCGTGCGCTGCGAGGGATCACCCAAAAAAACCTTTAAAATCTTGTCGAGCATAGGTCGCCAAAGGTACAACCTCTGTGCCACCTAAGCGTGGGCAGACAGACTGTCTGCTTGGCCTGAAAATCAGTACTCTTCCTCGTTCCAGAGGAAGTCTTCGTCCGAAGGGTAGTCGGGCCAAATATCTTCGATTGACTCGTAGATTTCGGCTTCTTCTTCTTCAACCGCTTGCAGGTTTTCCACGACCTCAAGCGGAGCCCCCGTGCGGATGGCGTAGTCAATGAGTTCGTCCTTGGTCGCGGGCCAGGGGGCGTCGCTTAGGTACGAGGCGAGTTCGAGGGTCCAATACATGGCGCAAAAATAATTTTTTTTCGGAGCTGCACAAGCAAATTTTTATGCCTTTGAAATCCAGGGGATTTCGGGTGCATTCAGCTGCTTGCCCAGCCATCTTGAAAGCGTAAACGCGTAGTCGCTCAAACGGTTCAAATAGGCCACCGTCGGCTCGGGCAGCGGCACGTCGTCGGCCCCCAGTTGGTCGACAAGCTGCACCACCCAGCGCTCGGCCCGGCGGGCGACGGTGCGCACCACGTGGCACTGGCTCACGAGCACGTGTCCGCCCGGAAGCAGAAAGTTGCGCATCGGCTCAAGGTCGAGGTCCATGCGGTCGATGGCCGCTTCGAGGCGCGCAATCCACGCAGGGTCAATGTGCGGCAGGCGGGCCACCATCTCGGGGAGGTCGTTGGCCATGTGCGAACCCAATGCAAACAGGTCGCTTTGGACCTGGGCGAGTTCGGCGCGCACGGCGTCCCATTCGGCCGGAATTTGGTCGCGAAGCAACCCCAGGTGACTGTTGAGCTCGTCGAGGGTTCCGTAGGCGTGCAGGCGCAGGTCGTATTTGGCGATGCGCGTGCCGCTAAACAGTCCGGTTTGGCCGGCGTCGCCGGTTTTGGTGTAGATTTTCATGAGTGCAGCGGGTTGAGCTGTGTTCAAGGTAACCCGCGAAGCGGGTAGTGGTTCAGTACGCCCGGCCCGTCTTGCCCTCCATGTAGTTCACGAAGGCGCGGTTGGCGACGCGGGTTCCGCCCGGAGTCGGGTAGTTGCCGGTAAAGTACCAGTCGCCTGGGGAGTTGGGGCAGGCCTCGTGAAGGTCGGCCACGGTTTGGTAGACGACGTGGACTTCGGCGCGGGTTCCGGCAGGGGTCAGCAGCTGGGCGATGCGGTCGCTGAGCTCTTCGTCGGTGAATGGGGCGTACACGGCCTGCACGGCGTTGCGCTGCTCGGCCATGGGCTTGGCCAATTCGGCTTTGGCCGACGCGTAGGCTTGGTCGAGGACCGAATCCATTCCGCGTTCGCGCAGCAGCGAGACGGCCGCCTGAAAGGCGATGAAGTCGCCCATCTTGGCCATGTCGATGCCGTAGCAGTCGGGGTAGCGAATCTGCGGCGCCGAGCTCACCACCACGATGCGCTTGGGATTCAGGCGGTCCAGCATGCGCAAAATGCTTTGCTTCAGGGTGGTTCCGCGCACAATGCTGTCGTCGAGGGCCACAATGCTGTCGTCGGGCTGCACGATGCCGTAGGTGGAGTCGTAGACGTGCGCCACCATGTCGTTGCGGCTGGAATCCTCGGTGATGAAGGTGCGCAGCTTGACGTCCTTCCAGGCGATTTTCTCGACGCGCGGACGGGCACTCATCACCTGCTCAATGTCGGCGGGCGTGATCGCACTGCCTTTGGCGATGAGTTGGGCGGACTTTTGGCGCTTCAGTGCGTCTTCGGCGCCCTTGACGAGTCCGTAGAAGGCGATTTCGGCGGTGTTCGGAATAAAACTGAACACGGTGCGGTCAAAGTCTCCTCCGGCGGCAGCCATGACGCGGTCGGTCAGTCGGCGTCCGAGCTCGATGCGTTCGCGGTAGATTTCGCCGTCGTTGGCGCGCGAAAAGTAGATGCGCTCAAAGCTGCAGGCGGCGCGCGGCGCGGCGGGGCGCACGGGCTCGACCGAAACGTCGCCGTTGCGGCGAATCCACACCATGTGCCCGGGCGGAACCTCGTGCACTTCGTCAGCCGAGACGCCAAAGGCGGTCTGGATCACGGGGCGCTCGGAGGCCACTACCGCTACCTCGTCGTTGACGAAGTAGAAGGCGGGACGGATTCCGTGCGGGTCGCGCACTAAGAAGGCGTCGCCTTGGCCGATGATTCCGCCCATGGCGTACCCGCCGTCCCAGTCGCGGCTGGCCTTCTCGAGCACGCGCGGCATGTCCAAGTGGTTCGCTTGGTAGCGGCTGCGCTCCATTTTGTTGAGGCCCAATTCGTCTTTGGCGATTTGGTGCAGGCGGCGGTTCTCTTTGTCGAGAAAGTGCCCAATTTTTTCCATCACCGTGACGGTGTCGGCCTTCTCTTTGGGGTGCTGGCCGAGGTTGACCAGCTCGTCGAAGAGCTCGTCGACGTTGGTCATGTTGAAGTTGCCGGCGACCAAGAGGTTGCGGCTCATGTAGTTGGACTGCCGCAAGAAGGGGTGGCAGGCCTCGATGCTGTTGCCGCCGTAGGTTCCGTAGCGCAGGTGACCCAGGTAGACGTCGCAGGCGAAGGCCACGTTCTCTTTCACCCAGGCGGCGTCCTTGAGGCGTTCGGGCTTGCCGTCGAGGCGCTCTTCGATGCGGTTTTGAATGCGCGTGAAGATGTCCTGAATCGGCTTGGGGTCGGTCGAGCGGTAGCGGCTGATGTAGCGCTGGCCCGGGGGCATGTCGAGCTTGACGCCCGCAAGTCCCGCGCCGTCTTGGCCGCGGTTGTGCTGCTTTTCCATCATGAGCACCATTTTGTTCAGGCCGTAAAGGGCCGTCCCGTGCTCGTCGAGGTAGTGGTCAAGGGGTTTGCGCAGACGCAGGAGGGCAATGCCGCACATAGCGGGTGCAAAGTTAGGGCGCTCCCTATCTTCGCAGGACACCCTTGACGCAATCCTTCGCATGAATTCGCTTCCCGCGCCCATTGACATTCATACCCACCTGATTCCCGAGCACATACCTCATTTTGCGGAGCGTTTTGGCTACGGCGGATTCATTCGCCTCGAGCACCACTGCCCGGGCTGCGCGCGCATGATGAAGGACGACGTGCTCTTTCGCGAAATCGAGGCCAACAACTGGGATCCGGCCGCGCGAATCCACGACTGCGACCGCCACGGGGTGGGCGTGCAGGTGCTTTCGACCGTCCCCGTCATGTTCAGTTACTGGACTCCGGGTCGCGACGGCGCCGCGGTGGCGGAATTTTTGAACGACCACCTCGCCGAAGTCGTGGCCGGCAACCCCACTCGTTTTGAGGGCCTCGGAACCTTGCCCATGCAGGACACCGACCTCGCCCTGCGCGAACTCGACCGATTTGAGCGCCTCGGGCTGCGTGGAGTGCAAATCGGTTCCAACATCAACCAGCGCAACCTCGACGACCCCGCGTTTTTTCCCATTTTTGAAGAGATGGCACGCCGCGGTCTCGCCCTTTTTGTGCACCCCTGGGACATGATGGGCAGTGACGACATGAAGCGCTACTGGCTTCCGTGGC
>CAIJMB010000242.1 GCA_903821715.1 uncultured Flavobacteriales bacterium | reverse complement strand
CTTGGCCGCGGAACACGCCGCGACCCGCAAAGGCCGCCTGCGCCTGCGCGAGGCCCAACCCCAGGCCGACCGCGCCGCGGTAGAGCCCGAACTGCTTCAAGTGGATGAGCTGCTGCGTTTGATGGAGCGCGGCCACTTTTTTCCAGCCGTTGCGGCCGCCGAGGTCGACGATGCTCTGCCCATGCTGCGCATTGAGGGTGCGGTGCTGACCGCCGAGCAGTGCCTCGCAATCCACGCCCAGTTTCAGGCCTACGCTAACGCCTTTAGGTTTATTTCGACGCACGCTGAGTACGCGCCGACTTTGGATGCGTTGGCCCGTCCCTTTCCGCCCGAAGACGAGGTTCCGCGCCTCATCGAAGGAGTGTTTGAGCGCAACGGACTGGTGCGGAGCAACGCTTCGCCAGAGCTGGCCCGCATCCGCGGCGACTTGGCCAAGGCCCGAGTGGCCGCCGACCGAATTTTTTACAAGGTGCTGCGCCGCTACGACACCGAAGGGTGGTTGGGCGACATCCGCGAGTCCGTGAGCAACGACCGCCGCGTTCTGGCGCTTTCGGCGTCCCACAAAAACAAGGCCCGCGGAGCCTTTCACGGATCCAGCGCCAAAAATTCACTGGTCTACCTCGAGCCCTCGGAATGCCTTGAGGTCAACGCCGAGGTGGGCTTACTTATTGATGACGAGCGCAAAGAGATTCGTCGCATTCTCAAGGCGCTCACCAAGGCTCTGCGGCCGTACCGCGACGTTATCGCTCGAGTTGATGAGCGCCTTACCGATTGGGACAGTCTTGCGGGCCGCGCTCGGTTTGCGCGGGCTGAAGGCGGAGTACTTCCGCAGTGGAGCGACGAGGTCATTTATGTGGAGCAGGGTGTCAACCCGGTGCTGCGCAAGGTGCAGCGCGAAAAGGGGCGCGGAATCGTTCCGCTCAACGTGCGCCTCGACCCGGACCATCGGCTGCTGTTGATTTCGGGCCCCAACGCGGGCGGCAAGTCACTGGCACTAAAGACGGTGGGCCTTTTTCAGCTCATGCTGCAGAGCGGATTTTTGGTTCCAGCCCACCCGCGCACGACGATGCGCTGGTTTGCCCGGGTGATGGCGGACATTGGTGACGCTCAGTCGGTCGAGAACGAGCTCTCAACCTACAGCGGCAAGCTGACCAAAATGCGCGAGATTCTCGCGTGGTGCGACTCTGAAACCTTGGTTTTGGTTGATGAATTCGGATCGGGTTCTGACCCTGACCTCGGAGCCGCGCTTGCAGGAGTCTTTCTGCGCGAAATCCACCAGTCGGGCGCCACAGGCATTTTCACCACGCACTACAATTCGATCAAGGCATTGGCCGAGGAACTCGACGGCGCCGAAAACGCCAACATGGCGTTTGACGTTGAAAGCTTTGAACCGCGCTACACGCTTGAAATGGGTTCGCCCGGCTCTTCGTACACGTTTGAAGTGGCGCAACGGGTCGGAATTCCAAAGCGTTTAATGAACGAAGCCCGCGCAGCCCTCAACGAGCAAACCCACCACGTAGACCGCCTTTTGGTCGGACTGCAAAAGCAGCGCAGCGCACTCGACCGCGCACGGAATGAGCTCGACCAGCGACTGCGCGACCTTGAAGAGCTCAAAGCGGACCAGTCCAAGCGCATCGCCAAGCTCGAGGACAAGCTCGCCAAGGCGGCCGAGGCCAATGCCACTGGCACAGACCGATTAATGTGGGGCAAGCGCTTGGAACAACTTTCAGCGGCCTGGTCCAAGGCCAAGAGTAAAAAGGCCAAGGACGAAGTGGTAGAGCGCGCAACCAAACTATTTGCCGAGCGCAACGGAGCCGAGAAAAAACTCGTGCAGCGCAAGGAAACCGCGAAGCAGGCCGACGCTCGACAGCGCCTTGAGTCCGCGCTCGCGATGCCCGTCAAAATTGGCGACAAAGTCAAAATTGTGGGCGGTGGCCGCCAGCAGGGCGAAATCCTGGAGATTCGCCGGGACAAGTTTTTGGTCAGACTGGGCGGAGTGCTCTCAACCTGGGTTGACCGCAAGCAGTTTGTACACTGGGGTGTAGAATTATAAGTTTACCAAATGTTTTACGCGTTTAATGGCATGCGCCCCGTTGTTCACCCCACCGCCTTTGTTCATCCGCAGGCGAATGTGACGGGCGATGTGTGGATTGGCCGCGACGTATACATCGGTCCTGGCGCGGTACTTCGCGGAGACTGGGGCCGCATCACTGTGGGCGACGGCGCCAACGTGCAAGAAAACTGCATCGTTCATGTGTTCCCCGGACTGGACGTCGTGCTTGAAGAGTCCGCCCACATTGGTCACGGCGCTATTGTGCACGGAGCCCACGTCGGCCGCAACTGCCTCATCGGAATGAACGCGGTTCTCATGGACCAAGCAGTCATTGGTGCAGAATCTATTGTGGGTGCCCTGAGTTTTGTGCCGCAAGGCATGCAGGTTCCGCCGCGGTCTGTAGTTGTCGGAAACCCCGCCCGCATCATTAAAGAAGTGACCGACGAGCAAATCGCCTGGAAGTCCGAAGGAACAGCCTGGTACCAGCGGCTTCCCCGCGAATGCGACCAAACGCTTGAAGCGTGCGAACCACTTGAAACGGACCGCCCTGATCGCCCTCCGGCCTCAGAAGGATACGCCCCCCGCAAGCGGTAATTAACCGCCGCATTGCGGACTCCGCCACGAAATTTTGGGTTTATTAACAATTTATTGTGCGAACCTGCAAAAATTTGTCATAGATTTAACGCCCAACTATTAATCACTTAATCATGAACCACCTTACTCAATCGTTGCGTAGACTGGTCGCTGCAGCCTTAGTGCTGTTGACCATGCCTGCGTTTGCGCAGCTGAGCGGTACGTACACGATCGATCCCGCAGGAACGGGAACGAGCAACTACGCATCATTCACTGCTGCAGTTTCGGCGTTGACGACCTCTGGCGTGAGTGGCCCTGTTACGTTCAACGTAGCCGCAGGCACCTACAACGAGCAGATTGTCATCGGCGCGATCACTGGATCGAGCGCGACTAACCGCGTGACCTTCCAAAAAGCCCCCACGGCCACTGGCGCCGCGGTGCTGACGTTTGCCGGAACCTCTACGGCCAACTACACTATCCAACTTGCCGCGTCGAGCAATCTGACGTTCAAGAACCTCACCTTGGCCAACACGACTGTTGCAGGCCAAACGGTAGGTGGAATTGTAGAGTATGGCGGAACAGTTTCGAACATCCAATTCATTAACAACACGTTCAGCGGCAACGCCGGTGCAAACACGAGTAATTCGTGGGGCGCGCTTCGCTATGGCTCGACTCCATCTACGGGCTATGCTTCAGGT
>CAIJMB010000241.1 GCA_903821715.1 uncultured Flavobacteriales bacterium | reverse complement strand
AATGTAAATGACCATCAGGAGGACAAAAATACCCAAAAGATAGCGGTAGGCACCGCGGTAGTGTATATTGTGGGTAGATCGATCGGAACGGTAGCTCCACACGAGGTAGCCGACAAATGACAGGGCAAAAATCCCTGCAAATATCCAGTGTCCGGTTCCAATGTTGTCCATGGCGTAATTTGCTCAAAAATACAGCTAAAATGAAGGAGCCCCTTGATTCCGTTACAGAATTTCACCGCATTTATCGGGTGCCGATGTCTGATGTGCCCGTGGCCACGCCGAGCCCTGAGCTTGTAGCGCTTCGCCACCGTTTGATGGCTGAAGAAAACGAGGAGTACCTCGAGGCTGCGCAGGCCGGAAACCTCGTCGAGGTGGCCGACGCCCTTGGCGACAAACTCTATATTTTGTGCGGAACCATCATTACGCACGGTCTGCAGCACCTGATTGAGGATGTGTTTCGCGAAATCCACCAAAGCAATCTGAGCAAGTTGGGCCCCGACGGGGAGCCGCTGTACCGCGAGGACGGTAAAGTGATGAAGGGGCCGAACTACTTTCGGCCAGACATCGCCTCGGTTCTCGAGGGGCGCTCGCCCCAGCGGTCGGCGTAGCCGGGCAGAAAGCTGGGTTCTGATTCGTTGACGGCGCTTCCGCTGGGATTGGGGTAGAAGCGAACCTCGTCGACGCCGCCTTCGGGTTTGAACCACAGTTCGATGCGGGCGGACTTCATGCGGCTCGCCGGACCATCTTTGGGATAAAAAAGGGCTTGTGCGTTGGTTTCGAGGTCCATGCGCTGCATGCGGCGGTCGCGAATCCGCGCCCTTAAGGCCTCTGCCGCCATTTGGTTGCAGCGACCGGAACTGTCCGCAACCTCTCCGAGGTGGACTCCCTCATAAGCCCACATGCTGTCACCTGGCCCACGCTGGTTCATAAAGAATTGCTTGGCGAGAATCTGGTAGTCTTGGCTCCACACTACGGGATTTCCCTCGAGGACGTATGCGGAATCCGCTCGGTGCCCCCGCCAGCGCTCGGCCCGTCCGCTCCACGAGGGCATGGCCACAGAGGCGTTACCGCGGCATTAATGCTGTCTTTGGTCGTCACAAGGAAGTCGGCGGTTACCTCGGTACTGTCCTTTTCCCAATCTGCAAGCTGTGCATTGCCGCTCCATTCGGTGCGGTCCGCTCCGGGTTCGCGGCGAAAACGGGTCGAAGAGAACCAGCGCGTTTCGCCCCACCCCTGAACACCTCCAGACAAGTCAATGGTTCGTGCACCACTTAGGGCAAAGTGTCCGTGGCCAAAAACAACCGAATCCGTTTCAAATGTCCCTGACCCGCCCTTGGGTAGTTCGGCACTTCGCGACGTGGCCGCATAGTCCATTTGTTCGCCAAACAGTTTTTGGTCGGCCCCGACCCATCGTACGTTGCCTAAAAATCGGTAGGCGTCGCCTTCGAATGAACCCCTTCGGCACGTCAAATCGCCGTCTTTGGTGTGCACCTCCGCGGGTTGGCTGAAGGAACCCTTTCGACCCTTCGTGCTGTAGCGCAGGCTTGACGTGCGCAGGGTTTGGTCACCGTCAGTGACGGTTACTCCGCCCGAAAAGTAGCTTTCTCCGTTCAAGTATTCGAGGGTGCGCGAACGAACCACCATGCCGTCCCGCCCGCTAAAGCGTACGTTGGAATAGGCAAAAAAACGATTTTCGTTGCGGAACCAATCCGCACTGTCGCACGTAAACACCCCTTCGGCGCCAGAAAGCTGCACGTCTCCTCTGAGTTTGGTGACGTTGCGACCCCCGAACTGCTCGACGGTCATCGTTCGGACCTTTTTGAGTTGAAGGGATTGACCTGCCGCGGCACAGCCTGCGGCAATAAAAAGTATACTAAGGATCCGACTCAGCGGCGCCATAGCGTTTGTTCACGGTCGGGCCCTACGGACACCAGTACCACCGGAACTCCCGTGTAGTCCTCAATAAAGCGAACGTAGGACTCCAAGGTCGCTGGGAGGTCCCTGGTATGGCGAACCCCTGTCAGGTCCTCGCTCCAGCCCGGAAGGCTTTGGTAGACCGGCTCGAGTAAATTAGAATCAAGTCGGTAGGGCAGGTGCGACACCTCTTCTCCGCGGTAGCGGTAGGCAGTACACACGTCGAGTGATTCGAGGCCGCTCAGCACGTCAGCCTTCATCATCATAAGTTGGGTAACACCGTTGACTTCTACGGCGTACTTGAGCGCGACCAAGTCGAGCCAGCCGGTGCGGCGAGGGCGTCCTGTGGTTGATCCAAACTCGTGGCCCTTCTGGCGGATTTCTTCACCCAAGTCGTTGTCGAGCTCGGTAGGGAAGGGGCCGCTACCCACGCGGGTGCAGTAGGCTTTAAAGATTCCGATGACTTCCCCGATGCGGTTCGGAGCAAGACCCAGACCCGTGCACGCTCCGGCCGCAGTGGTAGTCGAAGAGGTTACAAACGGGTAGGTTCCGAAGTCTACATCAAGCATGGTGCCCTGCGCGCCCTCGGCGAGGATGCGCTTGCCCGCGCGGTAGGCCTCTTGAATCAAAATGTCGGTGTCGGCCAACGGAAGCTGCTTGAGGCGGTCCATCGCGGCGTGCCATTCGGTCTCGGCAGCGGCGAGGTCAAAAGCATGTTCGGCACCGTCCATCATTTGTAAGTGCTTCGCTTTCAATGCATCGTATCGCTCCATGAAATCAGGAAGCTCTACGTCGCCGACGCGCAGGCCATTGCGACCGGTTTTGTCCATGTAGGTCGGACCGATTCCCTTGAGTGTCGAACCGATTTTATTCTTGCCTTTGGCTGCTTCTGAGGCGGCGTCGAGCAAACGGTGCGTCGGTAGAATGAGGTGCGCTTTGCGCGAGATGCGCAGGCAGTCGGCACACTTCACTCCAAACGGAGCCAGCTTGTCGATTTCGCGCATAAAAATCACAGGGTCAATGACTACGCCGTTTCCGACGATGTTGACGGCTTTGGGGTGGAAAATCCCGCTCGGAATCGTGTGCAGAACGTGCTTAATGCCCTCGAATTCAAGGGTGTGTCCGGCGTTGGGTCCGCCCTGAAAGCGCGCTACGACGTCGTAGTCCCGCGTGAGGACGTCCACAATTTTACCTTTTCCTTCGTCGCCCCATTGCAGGCCGAGGAGTATGTCAGCACCCTTCATTGTTCAGTTTTGGATTTAGCGTAGATGTACAGTTGGTGGCCCGTCACTTCGACCCCAAAGAGGTCGGCAATGCTGGCTTTGATTTGTTGAATGCGCGGATCGCAGAATTCTTTGACTTCGCCGCTATCTACGAGCAGCAGGTGGTCGTGCTGGCGGTTGAAGTAGGATTTCTCATAATGCGCTTGGTTGGTAGCAAACTGATGGCGACGAACGAGTCCGCATTCAAGGAGTAGATCCATCGAGTTGTATAGCGTAGCCCGACTCACCCGATAGTTTTTGGCCTTCATGCTGGCATAGAGTGTCTCGACGTCGAAGTGGCCGTCTTGGGCGTAGACTTCGCTCAAAATAGCATAGCGTTCAGGAGTCTTGCGCTGCCCTCGATCGATGAGGTAGCGGGTGAAAACGTCACGTACGTGGTCGAGCTGTGTTTCAGACATAGGGTCGTGGGACCAAAGGGCAAAGGTAGGTTTTCGCCGCGTACCTTGCAGCCAATGAAGCGAGTGATTTTGCTGATTATTGGGCTTTCAGCTACGGTTGCCGTGTTCGGGCAGTCGAAGTCTGAGGTTCAGCGCTTTCAGAAGGCCATGGAGCTCCTGAGAAGCAGTCCGCCGCAGGTAGAAAAGGCGCGCGTGGCACTCGAAAAACTCACTTCTGCGAACTCCGCATATGCCGCCGCATGGGTGGGACTTGGTGAGGCCTATTCGGCGTTTGCGCCCTTTGATGCGTTAAAGGCTCGCGAGGCCTTTGTGCGTGGAGCCGAAGCGGGGGCCGAACGGCAGTCTATGTTTCGCTGGATGCACAACGCTATGGACCAGGGTTGGTACGCCTATGCCGATT
>CAIJMB010000240.1 GCA_903821715.1 uncultured Flavobacteriales bacterium | reverse complement strand
TGCTCGCGGGGATTCCAAAATCAAACAACAGCGTTTCCCATGTTCCTGATACAGTGGTAACTGCGTCAACTTCTGCGGTATACGGGCCTTCGAGTTTGATCTTTATGATCGTGCCCACCGGCTGGGTCGTAAACACGTCCAGAGACAAGATGCTGGTTGAGGCCGCTGAAAAGTTGAGCGATGACATTCCCACAATTTTTCCTCCGGCCCATTGGTCGGCGGTCAGCTTGACAATTTTACCGACGTTAGCGCTGCTGTTGCCCTCACCGCTTGGATTCGAAACAATGGTGAAGGTCGCACCATCATAGCCCTGCATTCCTGCAACAGGCGATTCGAAATCGATGGGCAGGGTTTGGGCCATAGCGCCAATGGCGGTGAACGCAAAGAACGGAGCAAGGAGCTTGAACATTCGAGATAAATTGAGCGCGTGCCGCACGAAAGTGAGACGGCGCAGATGAATACAGTGGCGCTACCGCCATTAATTCGCCAAGGTACGGGTTTAGATTTTCATAAAAGCACACCAGGATGAAGCGTTTAGGTGCGCGTCTGATCGGTATTCCTATTTTTGAAACCATGTATCGATCTGCCACTGCCGTGTTCGTTTTGTTGTTTATTGGTGCAGCGCCAATGTGGGCGCAATCGTGGATTCCTCTGAAGCCATCTGTGGCCCAGCCCGAGTGGGAGCAACTGCTTTGGGCGCAGCCCTGGTCGGCAGTTGACGCGGCCTCTGTGGTGCAGGTTCAGCAGACCTACGAACAGTTTCAAAAGAATAATCCCGATGCGGCAACGACCTATGCCGACCGGTATTTGAGAGCGTGGGTGCGGCACAATCGGGTGTGGACCCCGCTGTCAGAATCCGCGGGCCACGTAGGCGAGCCCGAAGGCCTCGGATCCTGGACGCCCATCGGCCCAACCTATGTACGCGACGGGCTCAATGCCCCTTCGGGCGAACACGCCAACATCTATACCCTTGCGCTGGCTGGGGGAAGTGTTCTTTACGCCGGCACAGAGCCCGGTCAAGTGTACCGCTCTGTCGACCAAGGCTTGAGCTGGACGCTAACCGCTTTGAATGTTCCTTTTTCGGGCGGAATTCAAGCGTTGGCCGGCAATCCACTTGACGGTCAAGGGCTATATGCGGCGACCTACGAGGCCATCTACCGTTCGGTGGACGGTGGGGCGACATGGACGGCAGTTCGTCAGGCGTCAGGCTTGAACCCCAACGAGTTGATCGTGGCCGCCCACGACACCAACCTCATCTATGCCGCCACGCAAACGGGGTTGCTTCGAAGCGCGAATCGCGGGGCGACATGGACAACGGTGCTCGCGCAACCGACCTACGACGTGAAATTCATGCCGGGCGGAACCCCGGGCCGCACTGTCTATGCACTCGCGGGTTCAGGCCAAGAGCGTGCGGTATTTTACACTTCGCGCAACCATGGCATCGGATTTACGGCGTCCACGAATGGCTGGTACCAAAGCAGCCACCCCAGCCGTGCGGATCTTGGTGGGCGCATCGCGGTCACTCCTGCTGACACCAACCGCGTCTATGCCTACCTCATCGGGGACTCCAAGCCGGGGGACAACGGATTCATCGGAATCTACCGTTCCACTGATCGGGGCACCACGTGGACATTGCCTCGGGGCACAACGGGGGCACCGTACGGCGCTGCTACGCCCAATACCGCGATTGGCGCTCCGGGATGGACGTACCACCAGGGGTTTTACAATTGCGCGTTAGCAGTTCATCCGACCAATCCTGACGAGCTGCTTATCGGGGGGCTAAGCCTGTGGAAGTCCACTGACGGAGGCGCC
>CAIJMB010000239.1 GCA_903821715.1 uncultured Flavobacteriales bacterium | reverse complement strand
TTTTGATGAACAAAAACAAAGTGACCGTCCTCAAAGGACTCGGGTCGTTTGTGGATGCCCACACCGTCAAGGTTTCAGGCGCCGAAGAGTTGACCGTAAAAGCCAAGCACATCATCGTAGCCACAGGCTCGACCCCCATCGAGCTGCCTTTTGCCAAGTTTGACGGCGAGCGCATCATCAGTTCGACCGAAGCCCTCAGCCTGCCCGAAGTGCCCAAGCGCCTGGTCGTTATCGGCGGCGGCGTGATTGGTCTTGAGCTCGGTAGCGTCTACAAGCGCCTCGGCTCAGAGGTGACCGTGGTGGAATTCGCCGACTCAATTCTCGCCACCATGGACGGGTCGATCGGCAAAGAGATGCAGCGCGTGCTGCGCAAGACCGGCATGACGTTTCACCTCGGAACCAAAGTCGAGGGCGTCGAGCGCCACGGCGACGTGGTGAAGGTGAAGGCGACCGATAAAAAGGGCAATGCCGTTGAGTTTGAGGCCGACTACTGCCTCGTAGCCGTGGGCCGCAAGGCCAATACCGCCGGGCTGAACTACCAGGCCGCCGGCATCACCGCCGACGACCGCGGACGCCTTGACGTGAACGACCACCTTCAGACGAGCCAGCCGCACATTTATGCGATTGGTGACGTGGTGCGCGGAGCCATGCTGGCGCACAAAGCCGAAGAAGAAGGCGTCGTGGTTGCCGAGCAGATCGCGGGCCAGAAGCCGCACATTGACTACAATTTGGTTCCCGGAATCGTGTACACGTGGCCAGAGGCCGCGAGCGTCGGCCAGACCGAGGAGCAGCTTAAGGCCAGCGGCCGCGGTTACAAGGTGGGCAATTTCCCGATGCGGGCGCTTGGCCGCAGCCGCGCTTCAGGCGATACCGACGGGTTTGTAAAGGTGTTGGCCGACGCCAGCACCGACGAGGTGCTTGGGGCCCACATTGTGGGCGCCCGCGCCGCCGACTTGATCATGGAACTCGCCGTAGCCATGGAGTACCGCGCCTCAGCTGAGGACGTGGCACGCATCTGCCACGGCCACCCGACCTACACCGAGGCCATCAAAGAGGCGGCCCTCGATGCGACGGCGAAGCGAGCCATACACATGTAGTCCCATGGGCTGGAGGCAACGCGTTTGGTCCAACCCTCCGGCGGACCTCGCGGACGAACTTCAGCGCCGCGGGTCCTGTGAGGACTTCTTTGCCTTTTACGAAACACACGATGCGGCTCCCACCGAGGAGCTGAACGGGCTGCGCTGGATCGCCGCGGGCGGTTGCCGGGCGGTGCACGGATTGGACCGCGCCACCCCCGAGGGATGGGCTGAGCTTGCCGCCAGGTGGCGTGACGAGCCGACCTGGTGGTTCGGCGTGCTCGGTTACGACCTAAAGAACGCCTTTGAGCCCTCGCTGCCTGAGCGGGGTGACGCGTGGCACGGCATGCCCGATCTCGCCCTTTGGGAACCCGATTGGGTCCTCGAATGCCGCGCTGACGGAACGGTCGTCGAGCACGGCGATGCCCAGTCGTGGCTTCAGCAGCACGCCGCCAAACAAGAAACGAGAAGCCAGAAGCCTTCCCCGTGGTCCATGGACTGGTCCGCTCCGGACTACTTCGAGCAGGCCGATTCTCTAAAGTTTCACCTGCACCGCGGGGACATTTATGAGGTCAACCTCTGTGTGGGAAGCCAAGCCAAAGGCGCGGTGAACCTCGCGGCGATGTACCGTTCGCTGCAGGCTCGTGCCGAAGCCGGAATGGCCGGTATGCTCAAGTGGGGTGAGTTCACAGTGGTGAGCGCGTCGCCGGAGCGCTACCTGCAGGTTTCGCCCGAGGGGCAACTGAACAGCCAGCCGATTAAAGGGACCGCTCCGCGCCATGCCGACGCGACGAAGGATGCCGCCGAAGGTTCCGCCCTGCGTCAGGCTGAAAAGGAACAGGCCGAGAACGTGATGATTGTGGACCTCGTGCGCCACGATTTTAGTCGGGTGGCGGCGGCGCAGACGGTAAAGGTTCCGCGGCTACTGGAGCTGCAAACGTTTAAAACGGTGCACCACCTGGTGAGCACCGTGGAGGCCCAGCTTAAGCCAGGACTCGACTGGCTGGACGCGGTGGCGGCGAGCTTCCCGATGGGGAGCATGACCGGCGCCCCAAAGTTGCGCGCCATGGAGCTGGTTGACAGCCATGAGGCACGTCCCCGCGGATGGTACAGCGGTGCGATGGGCTTTGTACGGCCCGACGGCAGCGCCGACTTCAATGTGCTGATTCGCACGCTGTTTGGGCACGCGCCCTCGGATTCGTGGCAGCTTTGGGCAGGCAGTGCGTTGACCCTTGCGGCCGACCCCGCTGCGGAATGGGACGAGTGCCTGCTTAAGGCGGCCACCCCTCAAAATGTGTGGAATGAGTCGGTGGAATAGCACTTCGGCGCCCTTTCGCACGGCGGTGGCGACCCAGCTTCAGTTGCTCCTTGGCCCGCCATCTGAGCCGGTAGTGGCCATGGTGTCGGGCGGATTGGATTCGATGCTTTTGGCCGAGGCGCTGCTCGCTCACGGCTACCCGCTTCACGTACTGCACGTGAACTACGGGCTGCGCGGGGCGGAATCCGATGCAGACGAAGCCTTCGTTCGCGCCTGGGCTCGCGAGACGGGTTGCCCGATTCGGGTGGTGAACGCTCCCAAACACTTTGGGTCGTCCCCCGACCTTCAGGCAAGGGCGCGCGACCTTCGCTACGGCGCTGCCTTCGCGTGGCACGAGGAGCTGAGCGCTTCGGTCATTACCACGGCCCACCACGCCGACGATGCGATTGAAACGTTTCTCTTGTTTGCTTCGCGCGGAACAGGAATCGACGGCCTCGTTTCACTCGCGCCCAGCCAAGGCCACCTTCGCCGCCCCTTACTTGAGTTTCATAAAACTGAACTCCGCGCCGAGGCCGAGCGCATGGGGCTGAAGTGGCGCGAAGACGCCTCCAACGAGGGCGACAAGTACACCCGAAACCACCTTCGCCACCACGCGCTACCTGCGCTTGAGCAGGCGGTTCCGCAGGTGCGCGACGGAATCCGTACGACCATGCGCCGCCTGCGCCACCTTCAGAAGTTTGCCGAGGTGGCGATTCAACGCGAATCCGCCCTGTACACGGCGATGAGTCGACGTCTGCCGGGAACCCGCGTGCTCTACCGGGATGCCCTCGCGCACCCCCATTCTGAAGTCATTGTGCACCAGCTGCTTAAGCCCTACGCGCCATTTGAGCTCGAGGCGCTTCGCCAGCTCGCTGATTCTCAAGTAGGATCCTTTCTCGAGCGCGACGGATGGCGCATTTGGGCGGACCGCGAGGGCCTGCTGCTTGTTCCCTGCGCCGACGAAGATCCGTTTCGCGCCCAACCGGTCGCGACGACACAGCAGATCCCCATCTGGGACGGTGAAGTCTGGCATACAGCGGCCGAACTCCGGCTCACGGAGCTCCGCAAGCGCCCATCTGACCTCGGAAGCGCCCTTGAGCCCGTGACCCTGGAGATTCCGAGCACCGCACTCTGGCGCACCTGGCTCGAGGGTGACGTCATTCATCCGCTAGGGCTCAAAGGCCGTAAAAAGGTGAGCGATGCGCTCACTGAGGCCAAAGTTCCGTCCCCAGTACGCCGCGATGTGGTGGTGCTGGCATCGAGCGAAGCCCCTGGCGAGGTGCTCTGGATCCCCGGAATCCGACTCAGTCAAGCATTAGCGGTTCCGAGTGACGCAGCGCACGTGCTCCGGTGGACTGTGAATTACCTTTGAAACTTATGAATCGTTTGTTCTACGCCCTCGCGACCCTGCTGCTGGCCAGCTCTGCCGCCTTCGCCCAAATTCTTCAGCCGGTCACGTGGTCCACTTCGGTGCGGACTCTTGACGCCGGCAAGCTCGAATTGGTCGCAACCGCCAAAATTGACGCCGGCTGGCACGTCTACTCGCAGTTCATTGGTGCGGACGGTCCCATTCCGACCGCATTCACGCTGCCCGCATCCAAAGACCTCAAGACTGAGGGGCCGGTGCGCGAGCCCAAACCCATCAAGGAGTTTGACAAAAACTTCGGAATGGAGCTGGCGTACTTCGCGAAGAAGGCGGACTTTGTGATCGCGGCGAAGCGAATCAGCAACAAGGCCTTCACCTACACCGCTGAGGTTGAGTTCATGGTCTGCGACGATGAGCGCTGCCTTCCCCCGGACTACGTGAGTTTGGTGTTTAAAGTTCCGGCCTCGGCAGAACCTGAAATGGTCGACGAATCCAAGCTTAACGCCCCCACGGACCAGAAACCCGCAACGACCGAAGCCCAAGAACCAACCACGGCCGAAGGTCAAGAACCGACTGGCCAACCAGCCAATGATCCGGCACCGGGAGAAGCTCAAGAGCCCACTCAGGCCGAGGGCCAAGAAGCCGAAGCCGTCAACCTCTGGGCCCTCTTCGGAGCCGGAATGCTCGGCGGATTCTTCGCCCTGATCATGCCGTGCATCTTCCCGATGATTCCGCTGACCGTGAGCTTCTTTCTCAAGCAGAGCAAGTCCAAGGCCGACGGAGTGCGCAAGGCCATTCTCTACGGGGTGAGCATCAACGTCATTTATGTGGTCCTCGGCCTTCTCGTGACGGTGGTCTTCGGATCCGACGCGTTGAACGCCATGGCGACCAATCCCTGGTTCAACCTCGCCTTTTTTGCCCTGTTTGTGGTGTTTGCCATCAGCTTTTTTGGGGCGTTCGAAATCACGCTTCCGTCGTCGTGGGTCAACAAGGCTGACGACCAATCGCAGCGCGGCGGCTTGCTCGGAATCTTCTTTATGGCGTTCACCCTCGCCCTGGTAAGCTTTAGCTGCACCGGGCCACTTATCGGCCAGTTGCTCGTGGCCACGGCCGTGAGCGGCGAGCTCCTCGGACCCGCCATCGGAATGTTCGGATTCAGCTTCGCGCTGTCGCTTCCGTTTGTGCTGTTTGCGGCCTTCCCGGGGTGGCTGAAGGGCCTGCCCAAGTCGGGCGGATGGCTCAACACCGTCAAGGTCACGCTGGGATTTCTCGAGCTGGCATTTGCTCTTAAGTTCCTGAGCACCGCAGACATGGTGTGGCAGATGCATTGGGTTGAGCGCGAATTGTTCTTAGCTCTTTGGGTCGGAATCGCCTTCGCCACGGCGCTCTACCTCTTTGGCGTCTTTCGCATGCCGCACGACGACGAACCAAAGGGCGGCCTCGGTGTGGGCCGCATGCTCACGGGTGTCGTGTTTCTGGTTACCGGGTTTTACCTTCTTCCCGGAATCTGGGGTGCGCCGGTAAAGCTCGTAGCTGGATTCCCGCCTCCCTCGTTTTATTCGGAGAACCCGAACGGATTCGGATCCGGTTCCGCGCCCTCAGGCGAACAGAAGTTGAGCGAGGACGCCCACTGCCCGCTGAATCTGCCGTGCTTTAACGACCTCGAGGAGGCCCGTGCCTACGCCAAAGAAGTGGGCAAGCCCCTGCTGCTCGACTTCACCGGATGGGGCTGCGTCAACTGCCGCAAAATGGAAGAAGAAGTGTGGTCCCGCCCCGAAGTGCGCCAGCGCTTGGCTGAGGACGTCGTACTCGTGTCGCTGTACGTGGACGAGCGGACTCCGCTTGCCGAGAGCGAGCAGCGCGTGAGCGAAACCACCGGCAAAAAAATCAAGACCATCGGGCAAAAGTGGGGCGACCTACAGGCCCAGTACTTCAACGCCAACGCCCAGCCGTACTACGTGCTGATGGACCCCGCGGTGGAGGCTCCGACCGCGCTCAACGGGCACACGGCCTACGATCCAGATCCCTCGGTATTCATGAATTGGTTGGATGCGGGCCTTAAGGTATTTAACGCCGCCAAGTGACGCTCGACCGAATCCTTTCGCTGCTCGAATCGGCCATCGAAGACTACCATGTGCGCGACCGATGGGATGCGCCGTGCCCGCCGGCCTACAAGCCCGGGACCATGGACCAAGCCTGGTACGCCAAGGCTTGGATTGACACGGTCCAGTGGCACCTCGAGGACGAAGTGCGGCGCCGCGACCTGCCCAGCGACCAGTTAATGGAGATCAAACGCCGCATCGACGCCCTGAACCAGGAGCGGACCGACGCGGTAGAGGCCCTCGATCTGCGCTTGGCCGAGCTGCTTCAGCCTGTTCCGGCCGTCAATGGAGCCGTGCGCACCGAATCCCTCGCGTGGGCGCTCGACCGTCTCTGTATTTTGCAGCTCAAGCGCTACCACCTCCGCGTGGAGGTTGAGCGGTCCGACGCATCCGACGACCACCGTGTAGCATGTGGCCAGCGCTTGGCTGCTGCTGACGGCCAGCACAATGACCTAATGGCGGCCTGTGCTGCGTTGTGGGCTGACGTGCAGTCCGGCCAGGTGCGCTACACGCCCTACCGCCAGTTCAAGCTGTACAACGACCCTGCGACTAACCCGGCGCTTTATGGCGGTCAAGGCTAAACGCCACCTCGGCGTCGTTCGCTTTTCTTCCTTTGGCGACGTGGTGCTGCTGCATTCCGTCCTATCTCAAGTTGTGGCTGAGGGCGACCGGATCACCCTTTTTACTCGCCCTCGGTGGGCGGAACGTCTACCAGCTCATCCCCACATTGAGGTCCACGGCCTCGACGTCGACCGCGGTCCGTACCGTCGGTTTTTTGCGCTCATGTGGTTTTGGTGGGGATGGATGCGCTCTGCCGACCTCACTGCCTGGTACGACGCCCACAACCACGTTCGGACCCGCAGCAGCCGGTGGATTGCGCGCATCCTGCAAATTCCGCAGGGCCTTGTGGCCAAACCTCGTGCGCAGCGGCGCGCGGTGCTACGTGGGTCGACAAAACCTGTCCCCAACGCCTACGACCTTCACTTTGAGGCCTTAGTCAACTTGGGTTGGCCCAAGAGCCAATCCCTCGCCGCCACGGAGCATAGCGGCAAGGTCATTATCATTGCCCCCCATGCCAGCCGCGAGACCAAGCGGTGGCCGCTAGACGAAGCGGTGCAGCTCGCCCAACAGCTTGCAGCTGAGGGCTATGAGCCCGTGTTTTTGGGTGGCCCTCAGGATTCAGCTCCCGAGGGCTTTCGGACGGCACTTGGTCTGTCGGCTGCCGACGAAGATTGGCTGTGGCGCCAGGCCCGAGCCGCGGTAGTATGTGATTCCGCCGCCCAGCACCTCGCGTACCGCTACCAGGTCCCGGCGGTTACCCTGTGGGCCGGAACCCATCCCGTCGGTGGATTTGCCGCTCCGAGTCCCGTTCGCCACATCATGTCGACCGAGCGATTGAACTGCCAGCCCTGCAGCATTTTAGGGGCGGATTCCTGCCGACGAGGCGACTGGGCTTGCCGGATTCCGCTTCGTGCAGCGCTCGTGCGCGAGGCACTACAGAAATTGGGAGTTTAGCCTGCAACAATTACGCATACAGTGGGTTAACAAGGTATGCAAGAGCAGCGCTACCGACTTCGTTTTGGCAACCGTGTGGTAGGATATCTGCGCCGTATCGACGGAACGCAGTTTTATTCGCCCGACGGATTTTGGTGGACCGGCCGCGAATTGGACTATGCACAAGTTGACGAGGCGGTCGGAATTCGCGACAAGCACCGCGTTCATTTGTACGAATGGGACATCGTGCGATTTCGCCCGGTGCCCGAGGGTGCCGACGAGCTCGGTGTATTCTTGTGGAACGCTAGTCAAAAGCGCTGGATCCTTCGGAGCATCGAATCCGAAGTCGACTACCACCTTGAGCTGGACGGGTATGCACTGTTTCAGAGCTCAGACCTTCAGCTGCACAGCCACGTCTTTTTGAACCCGGAGCTTCAGCAGGCTTGGGGTTTAGAAGAGTGAAGGGTTCGCTGGATCCCGACAAACATTTATAGACGTTTGGCAACCGACTCGGGGCATTAGTTCCACGTTGGTTTGCCTCATGGTAGCATCACTCAACACATGGGCATGGGCTGACGGCCGTTGGCATAGCCTGCGCGTAGACGTCGCGGCGACGTCGGGATTCTCGTTTCACATGGTCGGAACCCGCGACCCGACGGTCCGCGAAGCCCCGAGCCGCATCCACGCGGCCTTCATGGCGTCTGGCTACAAGTGGCCAGGGAAGCGGATTACGGTTTCGTTCCAGCCCACGCGGCCCTGGGCGTTAGGGACTTCAATGGACCTACCGATTGCCCTAGGCGTCCTCATGGCTTCGGGGCAAATCCCCATGCGCTTTGCGGCGGTGGCGATGGGTACATTAGATCTCAAAGGCGCGCTGAGCATGGCCGAGTCGGACCGCCCCGCCCCGCCCCATGAGTCCGAGGACCCCTTTGTGTATCCGGCCAACGCGTGGTGGCGGTCCGCAGCCTCTAATTGGGTGGCTGCGGCGAGTTTGGCCCATGCTATTGCCTACCTCACGCACGGTGAGGTTCCGGAGTTGGCGACCGAAGAACTTCGGCCCGCGCGACCTGAACCGTGGCCCGACCTTCGATTTGATCCAGATGTAGTGGTGGCTTTAGGACTCGCTGCCGCGGGAAGACATCCCGTGATTTTGTGGGGGCCGCCGGGGGTGGGCAAGACTGTATTTGCCAAAAGCCACCGTGGCAATGCCAAAGAAGATGCCGCGCAGGCGCAGCAGTGGGAAGCCAACCACGACGGCAT
>CAIJMB010000238.1 GCA_903821715.1 uncultured Flavobacteriales bacterium | reverse complement strand
GACCAATATTCCTCACTGCTGCCTCCCGTAGGAGTCTGGTCCGTGTCTCAGTACCAGTGTGGGGGATCACCCTCTCAGGCCCCCTACCCATCGTCGCCTTGGTGAGCCGTTACCTCACCAACTAGCTAATGGGACGCATGCTCATCCTTTACCGTCGGAACTTTCCCCACTGAACCATGCGATTCCGTGGGCATATGGGGCATTAATCCGAATTTCTCCGGGCTATTCCCCAGTAAAGGGTAGATTGCATACGCGTTACGCACCCGTGCGCCGGTCTCAAGTCTCCGAAGAAACTCTACCCCTCGACTTGCATGTGTTAGGCCTGCCGCTAGCGTTCATCCTGAGCCAGGATCAAACTCTCCGTTGTAGAATTGTTTGACTTATGGCTCTCAAGTACTCCTCAAAGGGAATCTATTCGGGTTGAACAATCTTTCGATTTCACAATATGTTAAAGAACGTTGAAGCTTTGCTTCCGTCTCCCCCTCAGAGCCCGGCGTCCTTATCGGTGCGCCGTTGTTTCCGTTTGGGGTTGCAAATGTAGAACGACTTTTTATTCCTGCAATACCCCCTGCAAAATTTTTTTGCTAAAATCCATCAACTCGCTGAAATGCAGCGAGAAAAATTTTCTATGGGTTTGATTTTGCCCACGCAATCACTTGCCCAGCCTGGGTTTTATGACCGTTCACGGCAAAATGAGCTATTGACGAACCCATCGTTTGAGGGTCCACTGGAGCCTCATATCCGGGAAAAGCCTCTGCCAACATCTCTGTTTGGACGGCCCCAAGGCACAAAGCATTGAAAGAGAAACCCTCTGGACCGAGTTCAGACTGCATACTTTCTGCAAGTCCAGCCATTGCCATTTTGCTCGTAGCATAGGCTAATAGACCTGGATACTTAGATGCCCCCTGGTATCCCCCCATGCTACTAATGAATACAACATGTGCTCCGGGCGCGAGATTGGGAAGCAACGCTTGCACCAAAAGCGCATGACCCGACCAATTGGCAGCTGCCATTAAATCAAAATCTGAGGGGGAGAGTTCGCGGAATGGCCGATTCACTAATGCGCCCGCATTCAGAATCACTCCGTCGAACAAAAGACCGTTAAGCTTTGAACTGAACTGGGCTCGAGATTCCGGCACAGTATAGTCCAAAGTATAGGTTGTGCATCCGATCAATTCACAATGAGTCCGAGAGGTTGCATGCACCTCATGACCCATTTCAAGCAAACTCAATGCGGTTTCTCGGCCAATACCACGAGAGGCTCCGGTTATCAGAAATCGCTTCATACAGCTTGTGTGGGTGAACACCCACAAGTATGGGAACAATCCGGCTGTGGAATGATCCGCATTACTAGTGCGGTCACGCTCCACCAAAATGCCGTCCAAAGCAGAATTGCAATCATATTATAATGTAAGGTACGAAATCAGGCGAAAGGCGATCCATGCAGCCACATAGGCCACTGCGGCGTACGCCGTGAACTGAATAAGTGCAAAGCGCCAACTTCGGGTTTCACGCACGACTACAGCAAGGGTACTCATGCACTGAAGTGCAAACGCATAAAAGACTAAAAGCGAAATCCCTACCGCCAAATTGAAGTAGGGCTTGCCGGTCTCGGGATTTATTTCGTCTGCCATTCGAGCACGAACTGGCGCAATTTCGTCACCGTCTACACTATATAATGTAGCCATGGTTCCGACAAAGACTTCACGGGCCACGAATGACGAGGCAATGGCCACCGAAATCTTCCAGTCGTACCCAAGAGGCGCAAGGACGGGCTGAATCCCGCGCCCTATACTACCCAAGTAGCTTTCTTCAATGGGCATGGGCTCATAGCTGGCGCTGAAGTTCGGAAGCCCCTTGGGGCCACTATTTGCCAAAAACCAGAGCACGATACTTATGGATACAATGATTTTACCAGCCTCAACTACAAAGGACCGCGAGCGAGTCCAGACCGCAGTGGCCACATTGCGGGCAATGGGCATGCGGTACGGTGGCATTTCCATGAGAAAGTGTGCCGCTTTTTGCTGCGGAACCAAGCGGTTCAGCAACGCCGATCCAACAAGGGCTGCTGCAAAACCCAGCGCATAGAGTCCGAAAAGCGTCAGTCCTTGCAGGCTGATTCCAAGCCACGGCGTGTTGGGGACGACGAGACCAATGATGAGCGCATACACAGGTAGTCGCGCTGAACAGGTCATTAATGGTGTTACCGCAATGGCCAGCCAACGTTCACGAGCTGATTCCATGTTTCGGGTACTCATTACTGCCGGAATGGCACAAGCAGTGCCGCTCACCAAGGGAACCACTGACTTACCACTCAGGCCAAAGGGTCGCATAAAGCGGTCCATGATAAAGACGACACGAGCCATATAGCCCGTTTCTTCAAGGAGTGCAATTGAGAAAAACAGCAGGGCAATCTGAGGCAAAAAGATCAAGACTCCGGCGATGCCCGGAAGGAGGCCACTCGTTACAAAGTGATTGAGGAATCCGCTAGGGAGCACCCCGTGAAGCCACGCGGCCAAATTGGCGATTCCACCATCGATCGCATCCATGGGGACTGATGCCCCATAAAACAGCGCTTGAAAGAGCACAAAGAGCACTCCAAACAGAAATGCACTTCCCCAAACAGGGTGTACGACGATGCGGTCAAAACGTGCCGCTGCACGACGGTCGCGCACTGGGTCGTAGTGGTACACCTTTCGGAGCCATTGATTGACCCACCGGTAGCGCTGAATGGCTTCGTCCGCTCGGGCGCGCTCTGGACTTCTACCTGAAGCACGGACACTTTCGGCGAAGTCTGGATCGCTTAATCCATCGAGCCATGCACGGTACGTCAAGCCCGCCCCAATGCATTCTTGCTTTTTCTGAAGCCAGGGCAAGTGGGCGCCAGCTGGCTGAAAGAACGGGCCCTGGGTGCTGGGCTTTGCCGCGAGGATGGCCTCTTGAAGTTGGTCGAATCCCATACCTGTTCGACTATTGACGGGGATAACCCGAACACCGAGCGCAGATTCAAGTGCAGTAATGTCGAGCTGGGCTCCGCGTCGTTCCATTTCATCGACCATTGTGACGGCAAGCACCGCTGGAAATCCGAGGTCGAGAACTTGCGTGAATACAAAGAGGCACGTCTTGAGATTGGTACCGTCAGCGAGGCCCACAACGACATCGGAACGCTCGGCATCGGTATTGGTGGTAAGGGCATGCATCACTACCCGTTCGTCATCCGAAGATGGATGAAGACTGTATACCCCCGGCAAATCAACGACCTCAGCTAAAGCGCCAGCCCCAATTTTAGCGAGACCCACGTGCTTCTCCATCGTCACCCCAGGGTAGTTGCCGACCTTTTGATTAAGGCCCGTTAGGCGATTGAACAGCGAAGACTTCCCCGTGTTCGGCCGGCCCACGAGGGCTACCCTAAGCGCACGCTTAGCCGACATGGGGCTCGGTAATAGGTATCAATTCTGCAAGTTCGCGGCGCATGCTCACCAATGTGCCTTGAACGCGAAAGCACAAGGGGTCGCGAAAGGGAGCGGCAAAGACCAGCTCCACTTCTTCACCCGGAAGGCAACCCATTTCAAACAACTTGACCGGCAGCTCAACAGGGGCCTGTAAAATCAGGGCTTTTTGGCCCACACCGAGTTCGGACAAGTTCATTGGTCCAAGGTACAAAGTAGGTTGGGCTTTGTGAGCGTATTTAGATTCATTCTAACTTTATCAATGGCGGCTAAAAAAGGGCGGCAGCGCCGCCCCTTTCGTGCTTAGAGTATCAGCGACAACGGCCGCTCGAGGAAGCCCTTTACGGTATTCAAAAAAGCCGCTCCCGTTGCACCATCGATTACTCGGTGGTCGCAACTCAAGGTCATTTTCATCACCTGTCCTGGAACGATTGCACCGTTCTTGACCACCGGGACATCTTGAATTCCGCCAACCGCCAAAATGGCCGCGTCAGGCGGGTTGATGATGGCAGTGAATTCCTCGATGCCAAACATTCCCAAATTCGAAATGGTAAATGTGTTGCCCGCCCAATCACTAGGCTGGAGTTTCTTGTCTTTTGCTTTTTGGGCGAACGAGCGAACTTCTGACGAAATTTCAGCGAGGCCTTTGGCATCTGCATGGCGAACTACTGGAACCAATAGGCCGTCTTCCACCGCCACCGCCACGCCAATATGGACGTCGTAGTTGGTGCGCACAAAGTCACCCATCCACGCGGAATTAACCGCCGGATGTTTCTTAAGCGCCTTAGCTACCGACTTAACCACAAGGTCGTTGAATGAAATTTTTACATCACCTGCGGAATTGATTTCTGTCCGAGCCGCAGATGCCGCAGACATGTCCACGGCAACGGTAAGGTAAAAGTGGGGGGCTGTAAACTTGGACTCAGCCAAACGCTTGGCGATCGTCTTGCGCATCTGCGAAACCGGAGTGTCGGTATGTCCAGAGCTCGGGTAATTCACAGCTGCCTGTGCTGCACCGGCGCCAGGCGCCGTTGCAGGAGAAGCCGCAGCAAGTTCCACATCACGCTTAGTGATGCGACCTCCGTCGCCACTTCCTTGGACTCCACCAAGGTTGACGCCTAGTTCACTAGCAAGTGAGCGGGCCAGCGGTGAAGCTTTTACGCGGCCATCAGTTGAAGCAACCACAACGGGTGCCGGCGCTGGTGCCGCAGCTACAGCTTCAACGGCCACTGGAGCCACAGGGGCTGGCGCCGTTTCGTTCACGGGCGCAGGTTCAGCGGCGGAGGTGGCCGCCGCAGCGGTTCCGCCCGAAAGCAGCGCCGAAACATCTTCACCGGCAGCGCCCAAGATTGCCAAGATGGCATCAACCGGGGCCGTTTGGCCTTCGTGAACTCCGATGTGCAACAGCACCCCTTCTTGGCCAGGGAAGGCCTCGAAGTCCATGGTCGCCTTGTCTGTTTCGATTTCGGCGAGGAGCATGCCCTCAGAAATAGTGTCGCCCAATTTGGCATGCCACTTCGCGACGACACCTTCGGTCATCGTGTCACTCAAGCGCGGCATCGTAATAACTAAGGCCATAATTTATTCGGTAATAAACGGATAATCTTGGTCGACATACACGTGCTGCCAAAGTTCTTCGGCAGAGGGGTACGGAGATTCCTCGGCAAACTGAACGCATTCTGCCACAAGTTCTTTGACGCGGGCGTCAATGGCTTCGATCTCTGAATCCGTGGCCCACTTCTTTTTAACAAGCACGTCCTTCGCAGTGAGAATGGGGTCTATTTTTTGGTAGTCCGCAACCTCGTCTTTCGTACGGTAGTGCTGGGCATCAGACATTGAGTGGCCCTTGTAGCGGTAGGTGCGAATTTCGAGGAAGCTTGGGCCTTCACCACGACGCGCACGCTCTACGGCTTCGTAGACCGCGTCATACACGACCGCAGGATCCATTCCTTCTACGGGTGCACAAGGCATTTCGTAGCCCAGTCCCAACTTATAGATGTCGGTGTGGTTGGCCGTTCGTTCTACCGAAGTTCCCATCGCGTAACCGTTGTTCTCTACAATAAAGACGACGGGGAGCTTCCAAAGCATTGCCATGTTAAACGTTTCATGCAGCGAACCTTGACGTACGGCACCATCGCCCATGTAGCAAAGAGTTACATGTGATTTATTTAAGTACTTGTCGGCGAACGCCATGCCCGCTCCGAGCGGAATTTGACCGCCCACAATTCCGTGACCGCCAAAAAAATTGTGCTCCTTAGAAAACATGTGCATCGAACCGCCCTTACCGCGCGACGTGCCAGTCACTTTGCCGAGTAGCTCAGCCATGATTTTGCGGGGATCCACACCCAAACCGATTGGCTGCACGTGGTTGCGGTATGCGGTAATCATCTTGTCACCCTGCTCCATAGCAAGCAGCGACCCGGCTAGAACGGCCTCTTGCCCATTGTACAAGTGAAGGAACCCGCGGATTTTCTGCTGAATGTACAGTGCTGAGGTCATGTCCTCAAACTTGCGCCAGAAGAGCATGTCTTCGTACCACTTGAGGTAGACCTCTTTGGTGAGCTTCTTTTTTGCCATAGTGAATCAGCGCCTGAATGCGCGGTGCAAAAGTAGGTTCCGAATGCGTAAATCGAATCCGTATTTTCTACACTAACCCCTTACTTCATTATTTGGTTCAAATCCACCAAGGCACTGAAGCGAATGGTGTTCTCAAGCGGTGAACGCACGGTCTGATCCGCCGGAAAGAGATAGGCAAAATCCAATCCAATGAGGTTGTACCGAATTCCAAACCCCATGGTAAAGAAGCGGCGGTTACCCTTAGTGACGTCTTCGTGTTGGTATCCCGCACGCACCGCAAACTGATCGTTGTACCAGTATTCGGCCCCGACATTCACCATGAATTCGCGCATCAACTCCTTAAACCCATCTGGCTTTGCAGAGGGGTCCCACGACTGAATGATTCCGGCAATGGCGCCTACGTTGTCATCTTTGCCCGCAATGATTTCGGTGCGATCCCCGTTGTTGTTGGTATCCAACAAATCCCGAATTGGTTGGGTCGGAACGAGGAGTTTGTTCACATCCATCAAAAAACTGACGCGGTTGTATTTATCAAGCTTCCAATTGAAACCGCCGCCAGCGCGAAAGTTGGTGGGGATGAAGTCCGCCTCACCACTTTCACTGTATTTGATCTTGGCTCCGATGTTAGATAGGGTCAGCCCACCTACCCACTGGCCGCGCTGCCCATCGGGCATGCTAAACTCGTCACCTTGGTAAAATACACTCACGTCCGTAGCTACCGTTTGTCCCACCTTGGTCAGCTGACCACCGACGACTTGGCCTTGAGCCAAGTCTGAAAGGGCATAACGCAGAGATACTCCGCCTGAGAAATGATCAGAAAGCTGAAGCGCGTAGGCGACATCTAAGGACATCTCATAGGGCCGGTAGGTGCCTTGCTCCTCCCCTTGCTCGTTGCGAAAGGTGATCTCGCCGAGTGAAAAATAGCGAAGGCTGGCACCGATTCCGCCTCGCTCGCCGACGCCAGCGGCCACATTGGCAAACATCAATTCCACATCCGGAACCAAGCGACGCAGCCACGGAGTATACGACAAGCCTCCATAGGTCGTACCCTTGCCCACGAAGGCCAATTTCGCCGGGTTCCAAAAGATGGCGTTCGCGTCCGGACTCAGTCCCACCCCTGCGTTGGCCATGCCTCCCGACCGTGCGTCGGGACCGATATTGAGCATGGGCATTGCAGTCGTTACCACATTGAGTTCTTCAAGTCGGTCGTAGAATGTCTGCGCTGCGGCAGGAATACCACTCAAGGTGACCAGGCTGATGCCTACTAAAACGGAATTTTTCATAACAAAAGACAAATATATGCGCGCTCTAGGGCCGCAAAAGGATTAATCGCTCGACTTCGCGGACTACTTGACCATCACTCGGTCGCACTACCACTACATGGGCGGTATACCATCCATTGGGAAGGGGGCGCCCGCTAGGGTCTGTCCCGAACCAATCTGGTGCCGTGAGGACCGACGAATTGGCCCATCCAGACCATTGCTGTGCCCAGACAACACGACCCGATCCGTCGCTCACGGACCAATAGGCGGCCAAGCTGTCGCCAGAAGCATTGTGCTCGACCTGCCAGTGCACCGTCCCGGGACTCGGATTGGGAAAGAGCCGAACGGCTCCCAATTGAAGTTGTGTGCGCGAAACCACGATGAAATCAACGCTCGACTGGCTCGGATTATTGTACGTATCCCAAGCCCGAACGGTAAATCGGTGCGGACCATCTGACAAACCTTGAAACGGCCAAGTTGCGGTTCCCCTTTGGTAGGTGTTGGGGTCTGCTTGGTAGCGTTCGTTCATCACCAGCGGGCTGCTCCAGTCCTCATCTAGATATCCAACAAGGTCGTGACCAATACCCGTCCCAAGGGCATTGATTCCATTGGGGTCCATCAAACGCACCAGTCCAAGCGGATCGGGTCCAGTGATTCCACCTGTGGCAAAATTGGTGTCGTCCATGTAGACACGAACGATGGGCCCCGCAGCATCGAGCGGCGCATCAGGAGCTAAATCTCCGAGAAACAGGTTGCCTGTTGCACCCGCAGCATCCGTCTGTTCGGTAGCCGCATAGGCCGAGAGCTTACCTTGTCCCCAATCAAGGACTAGATCCAATGGCATCCGCCATTCCGCAGAAAAATGACCTGAGGTTACATCTACAGTCCCCTGGTAGGCGCGCTGGTTGCGAAACGAGTAGGAGGTTTGGTAGCCCACGTTGTCGTTGTCTAGCATAGGCTTGATTTGACTCTTGTCAAATAACTGGATTCGCACGCTACCGCTAAAGCTCGTGTCGATTTCACCTGCTTCACTAGTAATCCGCCCTCTGACACGCACCAAATCCAAAGCGCGCAGGCTATCTGTGGACTGCCACGTCAAGGTTGCAGGTCGAAACACGTCAATTGAGTCGAACGAAATGAGTTGCTCGGGGCCGTTGAGGCGCATTGCGGGATCACCCAGTAGGGTAAAGCGAAGCTTATCTCCAGTCTGCACGGAATTCTTAGCGCTTTGAATGATCTGACCAAAAGTTTTAAAATGGCCTTGCTCACGCTCGAGCACTTTGTTAAAAATGGAATCAGTTAGCAGCGTGGCTCCGCCTACAAATACCGCGCGCGTCGTGGTCAGCATGGCCACGGCTCCGCCCCACGGATTGGTGATGAGGTGCTCTCCCGCTGAGGTGCGCAATGGGTCATCGTAGCGCGAAAACTCGCACGTCACAGTGATAAAAAGAGGGAGCTTGGCTCCGTTGGTAAACGATTTGCAATCTTCAAGCTGCAAAATATCCTCGCTTGCCCAGTTCACTTCGCCCCCATGACCCATGTAGGTGGTGATCAAGTTTCCTTCTTGGACGGAACGGAGCAGGTCCTCTCGAAGTTTCGGATACGTTTGATTGCCTGCGCTCGAAACCTGAACATAGGCATCCGCATACAACTTGTTGACATTGAATTGGGGATAAACGCTGTCGACTCGCGATGCGATTCGGTCCGAAATCAGGGTAAGAATCTGTTCCCAGTCTACATCCACGTCATCTGACACAAAATCTAACTTTTGGCGCCATGGACCCAATGATTCGCTGGGATCCGCATAGCGAAGAAGCTTTTGAACCACCGCCTCTGCCTCGGTTAACGAATTCACGGGTATCCTACCAATCCCCAAATCAAGGTCCATAAGCCCCAAGAATCCACCCTCGCCGTCATCTAGAAACCCGAAAAAGTCATCAGACACAAATGATGTTTTAATGGCCATGCTCGAAGGCGATTGGTAGGCCGGAACCCAATTCTGGTTGGGGTTGAGCTTGCCTTTGTAGTCGTACGAAGCGTCTCCAAACAGTAGTACATACTTCAAGCTTGCGGAATCTGATCCACGGGTCCAAAGCATCCGTAGCAAGTTTCGAAGTCCCATAATGTCTTGTACCCCACCTGAAAACTCTCGGTATACGTTCGCTACGTCGACAACCTCGACCCTTAGGCCATCGTTGCGGTGCTTCTCCGCGAGCCGCTCAGCAGCCGGCATGAATTCAGCTGGGCTGTAGATTACATAGTCTAATGCCGTTAACCCATGCAGGTTTTGGTTCGGGACGAGCGCTCCCAATTGAGGCGTCAATGCAGATCCAGGAGTGAAGTACCATAGAGTGTGCCCCACGCCGGGCTCGAGCAACGGCTGAACCCCATTGGGCACTTCTGAAGCCTCAAGGGCCTGGTTCTGAGTGCCTGTTCGCCAAACGAGAGTCCCCGCTGGAGGTACGGGCAGCGATCTTCCCGTGGTACTGGGTTCAAATCGATAGCTTCGCAACCCTCCTTGGTACGACATTGGGGCGTCGGCATGCACCGACACCGCGTCGAGCCATGCAGATGCAGCAGGGTCCGCACTGCGTTCCAAGGTCAGGCTCACCATGCCCCAAGGGGTGGCGCTACCTACTTGGTTCCATGATTGGCTCATCCACCGTGCATAGGTGTCCCCACTTACTCCTGATACGCTTTGAAAACTAAGCGCGCCGACAAATCCTTGGCCCGTTCGAAGTTCGAGCTTGGGACCGAATGCAGTCGTCCGTCCTGCTCCAGAAAGTGCAAATCGGGCAGTAGACTGAGCGTCGAGACGGCTTAAGCCCAGATCCACATCACGTGAAAGCGTGTAGTCAAACACCTCACCCATCCACATTCGTCCACTCCCCACGAGGTTCACTAGGTCGAGCTCATGCCATGCTAAATGGGTATACCGTTCTGTGGAGATTGGGGCGGTAACTGAGGGCGCATAGGACGGAATCGAAGTTCCGCCTTCAGTCACCGTTACAAAATAAATCTGCTGGTCCGAATACGGGTGCGTCGTACGATTCCATCGAAGCATGCTGGGGTCGTAGTTCCAAATGTGCGGAGCTTGACCCAAAAAATACACGGCATCATCGGCGTGGATCATACCATCTCCCCCGTCCTCGATACGAATCGGCAATGCGCTCAGGTCACGTGCTTCACCTTGGCTCGCATTCACTTCGGATTGCACTCCCGCGTTGCGCCCCCAAATACCGACCGAATTCGAGGCAAAGGGAATCGTACCTAATCCAAGCTGCTGTATTTCGGAGCCTTTTAAACGGTACACTCCGTCCTCAACAACCCGAATTTCGGCCCAGATACCTTGTTTGAGTACCGATTCTGTGGGCCAAGGCTGCGCCATTAGACCCGAAAACGCCACTGACGCCAGGTAGAAAAATCCGAGTATTGCGGTACGAAAACGATGCATTCTGCGTTCAAAGTTCGTAAAGTCCAACGCGGTTTTCTGACATATCGTTTACAAACGCTCGGAAAATCGTATAATTGTGGCTTCAAATGATGCCTTATTCCATGGCCCTACGACGCCTGATTGCGGTCGCTCTATTGTTGACACACGTTTGGTCCGCCCAAGCGCAAGACCCTCATTTTACGCAGTATTATGCGAATCCCCTGTACTTAAACCCCGCATTTGCAGGGGTTAAGCAGTGTCCTCGCGTAACAACCAACTACCGAAATCAGTACCCCTCACTGGGGGTTTACCAGACGTTTTCGGCTTCGTACGACCAGTATGTCGACGGCTTGAACGGCGGAATTGGCATCCTCTTAATGCAGGACGAAGCGGCCAATGGAGACCTTTCGTTGACGGAAGCTTCGGGAATTTACTCCTACCACCTCAAGGTCAATCGCGACTTTATGCTCCTTTTTGGCGCTCAGGCAACATTTCGCCAGCGATCGCTCAATTGGAACAACTTAACCTTTCCTGACATGATCGACCCATTCTTTGGGTTTGTCAAGCCGACCAATGAGATTCGTCCTGACGAAACCACTGTTCAGCAGTTTGATCTGAGCTTTGGAATGCTCGGATTTACAGAGAACTTTTACGTTGGTGCTTCAGCACATCACGTGACCCAACCAAATGAGGCATTTTTGAGTACTTCAACGCTACCCATTAAGGTGACCGCACAAGCGGGGGCAACCATTCCTCTGGGCCGCAAGCGCCTCTACAATGAGCTCGACAACCTTCTGATTCCGAACGTGGTCTACCAAACTCAAGGCGGAGCGCACCATATGACTTTGGGCATGTCGTTCAACCGTGGTGTACTCACTGGTGGCCTCGGGTACCGTCAGGCTTTAGGTGTCGTAAGCACCAACCCCGATGCGCTTATTGCCATCATCGGAATTGCGCCCAATGATGTTCCATGGAAGTTCGGTTACTCCTACGACTACACAATTTCTGCATTGGGCAACGCGTTAGGTGGTGCCCATGAAGTCTCACTTTCGTATCAGTTCCCTTGCCGTAGCCGCCGTACGCGCTACAGCGAGGTTAAGTGTCCAAAATTCTAACCTTCTCACTATGAAGCGTTCACTTTTATCTACTTCGATCGCCTTTGGCGCGCTGATCCTTTTGGCTACGAGCTGTGCCAAAACGGCTTCTAACACGACGGGCATGGCGCTCAATGACCGCAAAAACGGCGGATTTCAAATCAACCTCAAGTACAAGGGGCAAGAAACAGGTCCGGGCCTCGTATTCGTAGAGGGTGGTTCCTTCATCATGGGTCGCGTTGAAGAGGACGTGATCAAGGATTGGAACAACCAACCACGCCGCGTCACCGTGGCTTCATTTTACCTTGATGAAAACGAAGTCACCAATGCCGACTATCGCGAATACCTCTACTGGCTTCGCCGCGTATACGACTACGACTACTATCCCCAGATCTACCAGTCTGCACTGCCCGATACATTGGTATGGCGCGACAAACTTGGCTTGAATGACATGTATGTCGAGAACTACCTGCGTCACCCAGCCTACAATTTTTACCCTGTTGTTGGCGTGAATTGGGAGCAGGCCATGCGCTACTGCCAGTGGCGTACTGACCGCGTCAATGAGCAAATCCTCATCGACAAAGGCATCTTGAATGTGATGAACACACAAGCAGACGATCAAAATTTCAACAGCGAAGTATACCTCTACAAGCAGGGCGAATACACGCAGCAAAACCGCCGTGGTCTCAAAGATCTTAGCCCAGCACAGGTTTACGGAAAAGAAGAACGTCCGGCGCGGATTGAAGATGGAATCCTGCTTCCTAAGTACCGCCTTCCAACGGAAGCCGAGTGGGAGTACGCAGCATATGCTGAAATTGGTCAGCGTGTATACAACCGCCAAATTGACCGCAATAAGTACACCTGGAACGGTTCATCCATCCGCAATCGCGACAAGAAAGTTCAAGGTGACATGCTAGCCAACTATAAGCTTGGATCAGGCGACAACATGGGTGTTGGTGGCTACCTCAACG
>CAIJMB010000237.1 GCA_903821715.1 uncultured Flavobacteriales bacterium | reverse complement strand
CCCTGCTGGTAAATGGCATCTACCGTGGCCGCATACGGACTGCTCACTGACTTCTTGGTGAGCTTCTCGATTTTCGGGAACATACTCGGCCACAGCGTCTTGATCGCCGCCCCAATCAACTGTTCGGCAACAAATGCGGCGCCCTCTTGCTCGCCCTCGTACACGAGTTCCACCTTGCCCGTGATCGCCGGAATCACTCCCATGAAGTCCGACAAACGCACGGTGGTCGTTGCCTCGCCGTTGATCAACGCACGGCGTTCCGCCGTGCTTACCAGGCTCTCGAGCATCGAAATACTCATTCGCGCACTCACTCCGCTTTTGTGGTCTACGTACTCGCTTTCGCGCGCTTCAAAAATGATCTGCTCGAGCAGATTGTACGCCAGATCTGGCACGTACACCCGGCTCGCCTGCGCTTGGTTAATTCGGGCCTCTTGGGCCGAAATCTTGCGGGCAACCGCGATGGTCTGCGGGTAGTGCGTCAAAATTTGGGCTCCGATGCGGTCCTTGAGCGGCGTGACAATGCTTCCCCGGTTGGTGTAGTCCTCGGGGTTGGCGGTAAACACAAACTGAATATCGAGCGGAAGGCGAATGCTGAATCCGCGAATTTGCACATCCCCTTCCTGCAAAATGTTGAAGAGGGCGACCTGGTTTCGCGCCTGCAAATCCGGAATCTCGTTCAGCACAAAAATACAGCGGTTGGCGCGCGGAATCATTCCGAAGTGAATCACCCGATCGTCCGCGTACGACAGCTTGAGGTTGGCCGCCTTGATGGGATCAATGTCGCCAATCAAATCCGCCACGGTTACGTCGGGCGTCGCCAGCTTCTCTGAGTAGCGCTGTGAGCGGTGCAGCCACGCAATCGGCGTTTGGTCGCCGTGCTCGGCAATCAAATCGATGGCAAAGCGCGAGATGGGCGCGAGCGGGTCGTCGTTGATCTCGGAACCTTGGACCACCGGAATGTACTCGTCCAGCAACTCTACCATGAGGCGCGCCAAGCGCGTTTTGGCCTGCCCCCGAAGGCCCAACAGGTTGATGTTGTGACGCGACAAAATGGCGCGCTCGAGCTCGGGAAGCACCGAGTCTTCAAACCCATGGACTCCCTGAAACACGGTGGTTCCGGCCTCCAAGTGCTTGATGAGGTTGGCGCGGAGCTCGTCTTTAATCGACGTGCTTTGGTAGCCTGATGCCTTGAGTGCTCCTAACGTGGTAATCATTCTATTTGAGTCGTTTCTTTCGGTTGGTTTCGTAGTCCCTAAAAATCATCTCACCCAGACCTTTCAGTCCCGTGTAAAATGCCTTGCCTTGGTTGGCCTCGGTAAATGTGTCCACAAACTGCTGCAGGTAGGGGTCCCGCGCAATCATAAAGGTGGTAATCGGAATGTGCAGCTTGCGCGCCTGGGCCGCCTGGACGTAGCAGCGCTCGGTCACGTACGGATCCAGCCCGTTGCTGTTCATGTAGTAGGTTCCGTCGCGTTCTTTGATGCAGCTCGGCTTGCCGTCCGTGATCATAAAGATTTGCTTGTTGCTGTTTCGCTTGCGCCGCAGAATATCCATGGCGAGCTGCAGTCCCGCCACCGTATTCGTGTGAAACGGGCCCACTTTCAGGTACGGAATCTCTTTGATCGAAATCCGCCACGCGTCGTTTCCGAAGACAATGATGTCGATGCTGTCTTTGGGATAGCGCGTGGTAATGAGCTCGGCCAGCGCCATCGCAACCTTCTTGGCCGGAGTAATTCGGTCCTCGCCGTACAAAATCATCGAATGGCTGATGTCGATCATCAGCACCGTGCTCATCTGTGAATTGAACTGGCTGTCCTCGACGACGAGGTCCTCTTCGGTGAGTTCAAAATCACCGATTCCGTGGTTCACCTGCGCATTTTTGATGCTCTCGGTGAGCGAAATCTTTTCGAGGCCGTCGCCGTACATGTAGGGGCGCATTTCGCCCGTCTTCTCGTCGCCGTCGCCTGACTTTTTGGTTTTGTGGTTTCCGGATCCGCTCTTGTTGAGGTTGCCAAAAATCTGATCCAAGGCCGTCTGGCGGATGAGGCGCTCTGTCTTTGCGGTGATGCCCATGCCCGGAACCCCATCGCCGTCGACCTCTGGGCGAATGTAGCCGCGCTCCCTCAGGTCATTGATGAAGTCGTCGATGGTGTAGTTCTCATCCGTGAGCTCGTACTCCTTGTCAAGCTCGCGCAGCCACGTGATGGCCTCGTCAAAGTCGCCCGAAACATAGACGATGAGCTCTTTGAAGATGTCAAAGAGTTTGTCAAAGGGCGAAACGCTCTTGGGCTCAAACTGTGTAAAGAAGAATCCCTTGTCGCTAGCTGCTCGTTCCACCTTGGTTAAACTCAAACTGTGCCCCAATTGTTCCTTTGGGCTTCCAAGTTCAACGTCACTTTGGTGGGTTCCGACCCACGCCGGGCGGCGGATGCCGCCCTCGCTTTTTTTATGGGCCGCCTCGTCGAAAGGAGCTTCACTCGGCGGCCCATAAAAAAAGCCGCGCAGGTTGCTGCGCGGCTTGGGTCTTTTGTTGCCCCACTAGGACTCGAACCTAGACTGACGGAACCAAAATCCGCTGTCCTGCCAATTAGACGATGGGGCATCGTTAAAGGGACGGCAAATGTAGCGCGAGATGGGCAATTGCCCAAATACACTCTTACAGCGGAATATTCCCGTGCTTGCGCTTTGGACGTGCCACCGACTTGTTCTCGAGCATGCGAAACGCACGAATCAACTTAGCTCGGGTTTCGTGCGGAAAAATCACTTCATCCACATAGCCACGCGCCGCCGCCTGATAGGGGTTAGCGAAGGCCTCAGCGTACTCCGCTTCCTTTTGCGCCCACATGGCCGCGGGGTCAGCAGCCTTGCTGATTTCGTTTTTAAAAATGATTTCGGCAGCTCCTTTAGCGCCCATAACCGCAATTTCAGCCGATGGCCACGCGAAGTTGAGGTCGGCTCCGATGTGCTTTGAATTCATCACGTCGTAGGCTCCGCCGTAGGCCTTGCGCGTGATGACGGTGATGCGCGGAACCGTGGCCTCGCTGAACGCATAGAGCAGCTTGGCGCCGTGCATGATGATGCCGTTCCACTCTTGGTCAGTTCCGGGCAAAAACCCGGGCACGTCTTCGAGCACCAATAGCGGAATATTGAACGCGTCGCAGAAGCGAACAAAGCGCGCAGCCTTGGTGGACGCCTGAATGTCGAGCACTCCGGCCAAGTAGGCGGGCTGGTTGGCGACGATTCCGATCGAACGGCCCGCGAGGCGCGCAAATCCCACCACCATGTTGCACGCGAAGTCCTTGTGCACCTCATAAAAGCTTCCGACGTCCACTACCTCTGTGATCACGTCGTGAATGCTGTAGGGCTGCTGGGCGCTCTCGGGCACCACCGTGTCGAGCTTTGGGCGGCGCTCGTCTCCCCCAGCCGAGTACGGCAGGTGCGGAACCCCATCCATGTTATTCTGCGGCAGGTAGCTCAAGAGCGTCTTGAATCCCTCAATCGCCGCCACCCCGTTCGGGTAGGTAAAGTGGGTTACGCCACTCTTGCTGGCGTGCGCGGAGGCTCCGCCCAACTCTTCAGAGGTCACCTCTTCGTGCGTCACGGTCTTGACCACGTTGGGGCCCGTCACAAACATGTACGAGTTGCCCTCGACCATTCCAATGAAGTCCGTGAGCGCTGGTGAGTACACCGCTCCGCCCGCACAGGGTCCCATAATCAGACTTAGCTGCGGAATCACGCCAGAAGCCAACGTATTGCGGTAAAAGAGGTCCGCATAACCCCCCAAGCTCACGACGCCCTCCTGAATGCGGGCTCCACCCGAGTCATTGAGGCCCACAATCGGAGCCCCGTTGTCCATGGCCAAGTCCATGACGCGGCAAATCTTCTCCGCATGCGCCTCGGCCAGCGAGCCCCCCAGCACCGTAAAATCTTGGGCATAGGCATAGGTGAGGCGACCATTGACGGTGCCGTAGCCCGTCACGACTCCGTCGCCCAAAAACTGCTGCTTGTCTAAGCCAAACAGCGTGCTGCGGTGGGTCACCAAAGCGCCCAATTCTTCAAAGCTGCCCTCGTCAAAAAAGAGTTCGAGGCGCTCGCGTGCCGTCAACTTCTTTTTGGCGTGCTGGGCGTCAATACGTGCTTGGCCGCCGCCGAGCTGCGCTTCGGCGCGCTTGGCTGCAAGCGTTTCAAATGCTTTGGATGAGGATTGTGCCATACCGCGAAGTTAGCGAGGTTAGCAAGGTTGGCAAGGTTGGCTCGTTAGCTGCTGGTTGCTCGTTGCT
>CAIJMB010000236.1 GCA_903821715.1 uncultured Flavobacteriales bacterium | reverse complement strand
CGTAGAACAAGTCACGGGCACGAAGCTCTTCTTTACCCGTATTTTTCTTCAGGTCGAGAAAGTCAAAGATGTCGGCGTGCCACGTCTCAAGGTAGACGGCAAAGGATCCCTTGCGCTTGCCGCCACCTTGGTCTACGTAGCGTGCGGTATCGTTGAACACGCGAAGTAGCGGAATCAATCCATTCGATGTTCCGTTCGTACCGCGGATGTAGGATCCAGTGGCGCGTACGTTGTGAATGCTGAGACCGATTCCGCCGGCACTTTGCGAAATTTTCGCCGTCTGCTTGAGGGTATCATAGATGCCGTCAATACTGTCGTCGGCCATTTGCAGCAAGAAACAGCTCGACATCTGGGGCTTCGGCGTGCCCGAATTGAAGAGCGTCGGAGTGGCGTGCGTGTAGAGTCCGCGCGACATGCCGTCGTACGTTTCGATAGCGGCCTGAATGTCCTCTTTGTGAATTCCGAGTGAAACACGCAATAGCATTTGCTGCGGACGCTCGGCAATTCGACCGTTCGTGCGGAGCAGGTACGAGCGCTCAAGCGTCTTGAATCCGAAATAGTCGTAGTTGAAGTCGCGGTCGTAAATCACCGTCGAATCGAGGAGCTCAGAGTTCTTCTCAACCAGCTCCATCACGTCGTCGGCAATAAGCGGAGATGCTTGGTTCGTCTTGGGATTGACGTACTGGTGCATCGCGCGCATCGTTTCAGTGAACGACTTGTTGGTGTTCTTGTGCAGGTTGCTCACCGCAATACGCGCTGCGAGCTGTGCATAGTCTGGGTGACGCACCGTCATCGACGCTGATACTTCCGCAGCTAAACTGTCTAGTTCACTGGTCGTCACCCCGTCGTACAAACCCTCGATTACGCGAAGAGCCACAGCGGTAGGATCAACCAACGGACTTAGTCCGTAGCACAGTTTCTGAATCCGGGCGGTAATCTTGTCGAACTTGACGGCTTCCTTGCGGCCGTCGCGCTTTATAACGTGCATCATGCTCTAAATCAATTAGAAATCTGAGTCAAACGAAAAGGTGTCGGCCTTGGACTCCACCTCGGCACCCACGCCCGCCTTGCGGTAGTCTGATACACGCTTCTCAAAGAAGTTAGTCTTGCCCTCAAGCGAGATCATATCCATGAAATCAAATGGATTCTCTTTGTTGTAGACTTTTTCGCAGCCCAACTCTGAAAGGAGTCGGTCGGTTACAAACTCAAGGTACTGGGCCATCAGGCGGCTGTTCATTCCGATCAAGTCTACGGGAAGCGACTCCGTGATGAACTCGCGCTCTATGTCAAGGGCCTCCACGATGATTTGGGTAATGCGCTCTTTGGGGACCTTGTTGACCAAGTGCTGGTTGTGGAGGTGAACCGCAAAGTCGCAGTGCATGCCTTCGTCACGACTAATCAGCTCGTTCGAAAAGGTTAAGCCGGGCATCAAGCCGCGCTTCTTCATCCAAAAGATCGAGCAGAAGGCTCCGCTGAAGAAGATTCCCTCTACTGCGGCGAACGCGATGAGTCGCTCGGCAAACGAAGGCGATGAAATCCAGCGAAGTGCCCAATCGGCCTTCTTCTTAATGGCTTCAAAAGTGTCAATTGCATTGAAGAGCTGGTGACGCTCGGCGGGGTCCTTCACGTAGGTGTCAATCAACAGAGAGTATGTCTCGCTGTGGATGTTCTCCATCATGATCTGAAACCCGTAAAAGAACTTCGCCTCAGTGTACTGCACCTCATTGACGAAGTTCTCAGCGAGATTCTCATTGACGATGCCGTCGGAAGCGGCAAAAAACGCCAAGATGTGCTTCACAAAGTAGCGCTCGTCTTCGGTTAGTTTGTGTTCCCAGTCGGTAACGTCCTGGTGCAGGTCAATTTCTTCTGCAGTCCAAAAACTAGCCTCCGCTCGCTTGTAGATTTCCCAGATGTCGTTGTGCTCAATGGGAAAGAGCACGAAGCGGTTTGGGTTCTCGCTGAGTATCGGCTCGTTAGTGTTCATAGTGTGGCTCATCGTTCAAATTCTTTTTTCGTATCCTCTTGAATAACAAAACATTAGCATTTCGAAGCGAGCGGGCTTACCGTGAGGGGCTGTTTTGCGCCTTACAAAAGTTCAAAACTATTGCCCACGGGACAAGACATAGATTTGAACATTATACCATAGTTTTCAACAAAACCCTTAGGCCTTGCCGCGCTCTTGTTCGAGCGCGTGGTGCACCAGCTCCGCTTCTTCGTACCATGCTGGACCATAGGCTCTTATGAGCGGATCCTTCAAAAAACGAAATACGGGAACTTGAAGCGCCGAACCCAAGCTGCACGCGGGTTCGCAGACCTTCCAGTGGTCAACATTCAAGGCGTCATAGGCCTTGTAGGAGGTGACCCGAATTGGGTACAAATGGCACGACAACGGCTTGGGCCAGTCCACTGCACCGTCGCGGAAGGCACGCTCAATTCCGCAGAACGAGGTTCCGCCCTCAAACACCACATAAGCGCACTCTTTGCCGCCGACAAGGGGCGTCACCCATTCGCCGTCGGTGTCGCGAACGTAGGACCCCTGCTCGGCAAGCGCCGCCAAACCCTCAGGCCGCAAGTAGGGCTCGACGGCAGGTCGAATGCGGTCCAAGACCTCAAGCTCGTCGTCGCGAAGCGGAGCCCCGGCGTCACCTTCGACGCAGCACGCGCCCTTGCATTTACCCAGGTCGCACACAAATGCGTGCGAAAAAACTTCATCTGAGGCTAACGTATTCCCAATGGCAATCACAAGGACAAAAGTAGCCGCTCCGACGGCAGCGCACTACCTTTGCGTCATCGTGAATTTTTCAGAAATCCTCAGCGTAACCATGGTCCTGTTCGCGGTGATTGACATCATCGGAAGCATTCCCGTCGTCATTTCGCTGCGGAACCGAGTCGGTCACATTCAGAGCGAGAAGGCAACCTTGGCCGCCACCGTCATCATGATCCTCTTTCTCTTTGTGGGTGAGGGAATCCTCAAACTCTTCGGCGTGGACGTGGCCTCATTTGCGGTTGCGGGCTCGCTCGTGCTGTTCTTTCTAGCCCTCGAAATGATCCTCGGGGTGCGCATTTACAAAGAGGCAGAACCCGAATCTGCGAGTATTGTACCCATCGCTTTTCCGCTCATCGCCGGCGCCGGCACCCTTACCACATTGATTTCTATTCGTTCGGAATACGAAACCATTAACATTATTGCCGGAATCCTGATCAACTCGGTACTCGTCTACGTAGTGCTCAAAAACACCCGTCGCCTAGAACACGTCTTGGGTAAAAACGGAATCAACGTTCTGCGCAAAGTATTTGGAATCATTCTGTTAGCTATTTCGGTCAAGCTGTTCACAAGCAACTTACCCACACTTATATCCTAATTCCGCCATGTCGACCCCCAGCCCCGAAGAGGCCTTTAAACGCGTCATTGCCCACGCCAAAGAGTACGGTTTTATTTTTCAGTCGAGCGAGCTCTACGACGGACTGAGCGCCGTGTACGACTACGGCCAAAATGGCGTGCTGCTCAAAAACAACCTCCGCCAGTACTGGTGGAAGGCAATGGTTCAGCTTCAGGGCAATGTGGTGGGTTTAGATTCCGCCATATTTATGCACCCGACTGTGTGGAAGGCTAGCGGACACGTCGATGCGTTTAACGACCCGATGATCGACAACAAGGACAGCAAGAAGCGCTACCGCGCGGACGTGCTGGTTGAAGATTACGCTGAAAAGCTCCGTCAAAAGGCCGACAAAGAAGTCGAAAAAGCCAAAGCTCGCTTTGGCGACTCATTTGACGAAGCTCTCTACCGCACTACAAATACGCGCGTAGTCGAGTACCTCACTAATGCAAATGAAGCGCTTTCTCGCTTCAATAGGGCCCTCGAGGCCGGTGACTTAGCCGCTGCACGCCAAGTGATCATCGACGAGAAAATTACATGCCCGGTAAGCGGGAGCGCCAACTGGACTGAGCTGCGTCAGTTCAACTTGATGTTTGCGACCAAAATGGGCTCAGTGGCCGAAGAGGCGAGCGATCTCTATCTGCGTCCTGAAACCGCCCAAGGAATTTTTGTGAATTTTCTCAATGTGCAAAAGACGGGGCGCATGAAACTTCCGTTTGGTATCGCACAAACGGGCAAAGCGTTTCGCAACGAAATCGTAGCCCGACAGTTCATCTTCAGAATGCGCGAATTCGAACAGATGGAGATGCAGTACTTCGTTCGCCCCGGAAGCGAAATGGAGTGGTACGCTCACTGGAAGGATGCGCGCATGAAGTGGCACCTTGCCCTGGGCTTGGGATCCGCACGCTATCGCTTTCACGACCACGAGAAGTTGGCCCACTATGCGAACGCAGCCGCCGATATTGAATTCCAGTTTCCGTTCGGATTCAAAGAGCTCGAAGGCATCCACTCTCGGACCGACTTTGATTTGAGCCGTCACTCTGAGTTTTCGGGCCGCAAAGTCCAGTACTTTGACCCTGAAACCAACGAATCCTACACACCCTATGTCGTAGAAACTTCGGTTGGTCTCGATCGTCTCTTCTTAGCGGTACTCTCTACAGCTTTGGACGAAGAGGTACTCGAAGATGGAACCACGCGAACCGTACTTCGACTCCCGTATGCAGTCGCTCCCACGCAAGTCGCCATTTTGCCACTTTTGAAGAAAGATGGACTGCCCGAACTTGCCCAAAAAGTCTACGAAGAGCTTCGCTGGGACTTCCAAGTTTCGGTCGACGAGAAGGATGCAATCGGTAAACGCTACCGTCGCCAAGATGCCATCGGCACTCCATACTGCATTACGATAGACCACCAGTCTATTGAAGACCAAACTGTTACCATTCGCGACCGCGACAGCATGAAACAGGAGCGCCTCCCGATCTCAGCCTTAGCCGCGCACTTGCAGTCGTCCGTATCCATGACTTCACTTCTGAAAAAATTAGCATAACGTCGATTACTTGCACATCGAAAAAATTCATCTACCTTTGCAGTGGATTTCGAAGTCCTAAACAATTAAAAACCAAAACCCAAAATGAAAAAAGTAAGCTTTTTTCTGAGCGCCCTGGCCCTCGTTGCTTTCGCCGCTTGCAACAACGCCGCTGAAGAAGCAGTTGTTGAAGAGACTGTAGACACGACCGTGGTTGAAGAGGCAGTTACTGAAGACACCACCGCTGTAGAAGCTACCGAAGAGGTTGCTGCTGAAGGCGAGGAGGCTGCTGCTGAGTAATTTCTCTAGAGCTCTAAAGAGAGAGGCCATCCGATAGGGTGGCTTTTTT
>CAIJMB010000235.1 GCA_903821715.1 uncultured Flavobacteriales bacterium | reverse complement strand
GACCCCCACTACGGCTGCGCCAAGCATCCAAGCTGGATGTAGTGAAGAAAATGCGGTTCGGTAGCGCTCTTTGAGGTGCTCCGGAATCCAGTGAATTCCAAACCCAAGTGCAAGCACCACTGCCGGACGCCACCAGGCCGCGAGCATAGACAAAGAAGGCGGAACCGACCAACCTGTGGTGAGCTGGTCGAGCATTGCCATGGCCGTGTCCCAGTCCGGAGCGCGGAACCAAATCCGCGTAAAGGTGATGAACACCAAGGTGATCAGAACGCCAAGTGCTCGCAGGGGCCAACCTTCTACGGCGTACGGACGAACCCGCGACCACTGTTTGTAGGTCACCAGACCCAAACCATTTAATCCGCCCCAGACCACAAAATTCCAGGAGGCTCCATGCCACAGCCCACCGAGGAGCATGGTTAGGAGTAGGTTGATATTGGTATTGAATCCGCGCCGAAAGGCAGGAACAAACTGATACAGCAACAAAAAGATCAATACTGTCGCAGCGAGGGCATAGGATACCATGGACGTGGGTGCCCACCAAGCGAGGCCGAACAAGCCCGCAAAAATGAGTACATAGCTCACGACGGAACCGCTTCGGTTTCCGCCCAACGGAATATAGAGGTAGTCCTTGAGCCAGCTCGAAAGGGACATGTGCCAGCGCTTCCAAAACTCGGCGACACTTTGGGCCTTATACGGTGAATCAAAGTTTTTGGTCAACGTGAACCCCATCCAAAGTGAGATTCCGATGGCGATGTCCGTGTAGCCGCTGAAGTCGGCATAAACCTGCATGGTGTAGGCGAGCAAACCCAAAGCATTTTCCCAACCGGTATACAACGTGGGCTGGCTAAAAATGCGGTCGGCGAGGTGTACTGCGAGAAAGTCCGCCAAAATCACCTTTTTGAGAAACCCGTTGAGTACCCAAAACATTCCCAAACCAAATTGGGTTCGTGTGACCGCATAGGGTTGGTAGATTTGGGGTACAAACTCGCTGGCACGAACAATGGGTCCTGCGACGAGCTGGGGAAAGAAGCTCACATAAAAGGCAAAGTCGGTAAAGTGGCGGACGGGTTCGAGGTTCCGTCGGTACACGTCAACGGTGTAGCTGAGGCACTGAAACGTGTAAAACGAAATGCCGACTGGAAGCAAAATGACGTCTTCGACGAAGTTGGTGCCCAGCTGACCGTTGGCCCATCCCGCCCAGAACGGCGTGGGGGACCACGCCAAGCCCGTAAGGTCGTTCCACACTTCGGCCACAAAGTATGCATACTTAAAAAAGAAGAGGACGCCAAGGTTGCTGATAATACTGATGGCTAGCAGCAGCTTTCGCAAGAGGTTACGCTGCGTTCGGTGCAGCGCATGCCCCACCCCGTAGTCGACGGCGGTGGTGCAAATGAGCAGCACTACGTACCACTGGCTCGTGTGGTAGTAAAAAAACCAGCTCGCTAGCATGAGGTAGGCGTTGCGCAGGGCTAACCGGCGCTCAAGGCCTGCAAAACCAACTAAAACCACCGCGAAAAAGATCCAGAAACCCAGTTCCAAAAAGGTCCAGGGTCGGCTCGCCTCGGCGTAAAGCAGGGATTTCAGGGCGTCTACCATGCGGTCGATTCTTGGTGGCGAAGGTAGGCCTTGGTAAATGCGCTAGCGAACCAATCCGCCTCTGCTTGGTATCCGGTTTGGCTTAAATGGACTCCGTCCGGACGCGCCCATTCATTGGCTATCCACCGGCGAACCGAAGTATACCCACCCATGAGTGCAAAAAAATCAAACACCGCTCCATGGTGCTTTCGGGCGAGACGAAACATGGCCCGCTGCACGAGGATTCCGTGGGGATTGGTAGCCTCTTTGTACAGCGCATCATTATTGGTCAACCAAATGAACTGGGAAATGGGATTCACCCGGCGCACCGCATCGACAAGGCTGTCGTACCGCATCTCAAAGGCCAATGTATCAAACTCTCCGCGTGCCTTGTGGGCGTCGTTGATTCCGAGGCCGAACACCACCACATCGGGCGGAAGCTCGCGAAGCTGCGACTCAAAGCGTACGGCCTTCAGATAGCTGTGGGTTGCTGCACCATTCACGCCCACGGCATGGTAGCGAACGCCATTGGGGTCTGCAGGTCGAAATAGGACGCCCTCAAGGCTCAGCGTATCACGTCGGCCCTTGCGCGGTTGCCACTGCACGCGAAGCGTATCCACTGGACGTGAGAACGACACCTCCACACCATCTGGGCGGCGCACCACCTCGGCCACTGGACCCTTTATGGACGGCGGATTAATACTGTCGGAATTTGGATAAAAAAGAAGCACTGAAGAAGCCTGGAACGGCAATTCTTTGTGGTACATGCTAAACCCCGCAGAATCCCCTGTGAACGCGCGGATTCCAGCAAATCCCCACGGTCCACGGTGCTGCGGAACCGAGCAGCGCTGCCCCGTCCAGGTTCCGTATTTGGTCACCGAATAGCTGCGCGGATTATTGGTGCCCGCCACGCCATAGGGGTAGAGCCACCCCACCGAACCGTGAAGGTCTGGACTCATCGTATGCAGCCCTCTGCGAACTGCGTCCGTAAGCATCCCCGCCTGCACATGCGAGCCACCAATGTGAATGAGGTTCAGGCTTCCTCTTCCTTCAAATACCAAGGTATCGAGACGACTCCAAACGCGCTGAAAGGCAGAATCTCCCGCGGGAAAAATCAGTTCGGGCGTGCCCACCGGAGCAATCTGAGCGCGAAGACCCATCGTCCAAAGGGCCATGGCCGCAGCGATGAGACTACTTCGCATGGCGAGCAAGTTCCTGTTCGAGTGCGGCAGAAAGGGCCTTACCCACTTTTTGAGCACCATTGGGCGTAAAGTGAACATGGTCCGAACCAGCCAACGGTGGATTTCGAGCTACCCAGTCGGCCATACTACCCTGGCCACCCATGAACTTGTAGACGTCAAAAAAGGCGGCACCTTGAACGTGGGCGGCTTTGCGCAAGGCATTTCGGACCTCATCGACAAACGGATAGGACTCCCATTCTGTTCCCACTTTGTGCGCCATGTCGCTCGGGCCGATCACAAGCACATCCGCCTCTGGAAGCGCCTTTTGTACTAACGCAATCTGCCGCGCAAAAGCACGACCATAACGCTCAACTTCGCCTGCCGATTTGAAGTACGGAACCGCGTTTCCACCAAACTGAAGAATGACGAGGCCAGGATTCGCCTGCTTGAGCGACGAAGTAAAGTGGTTGGCGTCAATGCGCTTGAAGCCGAGGCCATCTGCGCCCCGCATCGACACGTTGTCTACCGCGACGCCACTTAGGCCGTCCCAAGCAGCTCCGTAGTACAATGGGCTCTCGCCCTTGAACTCGACACGCACGCGGCTCATTGGGCGCGGAGCCTTGAATTCCATCAACCCAGGATCGCCCTGGGCGTAGTAGCGAATGTGGGCCAAACTATCCTCATAGTAGACCTTCACCTCAGACGGCCCCTCATAAGGCCCGAGGTAGAGCGTCAACTTCTGCCCTGAGCGAACCCGCTCATAGCCGTAATTGCGATTGCGAAACTCCAAGCTTGCCGAGTTGCCTTCGTAGCGGTGGGCAATCCCGCGAACTCCATATAAATTACTTGGCTCACGATCGCTGGGGCGTCCAAAACAAGCGTAGCGCCGCCAGTTTCCGCTCGCGCGGTGGTCCACACTGGCCATGGGTACAAACGGATCCATGCCCTGCAGACCAGGGCCCATTCCGCCATAGCGGTTTTGAAGCATTCCACGGATGTCTGCCGAGAGCCGGTCGCCCTCGATTTGGGAATCACCGTAGTGAAGGACGCGAACAACGCGGGTTGCGGCTCCGTCAAGCGCACGCGCAAACTTTTGAAATCCCAAGCTGTCACCTTCAGGAAACTCGAGCAAGCCGGCACCTTGGCGGGCGGCCCTAGGTAATGCAGCCAGTTCATCAGCTGCGATGGCCGAATCTGATTCGGGAACTACTTGTAATTCCGCATCATCGGCAAACCATGCGCTGAAGTCAAGCGTTGGGAGCTTTACCCCCGCCGGGCGCAATCCCTCAGGAATAGCAGCCACCGCGCCGAGGAGCAGCAATCCTCCCGCAACGATTGCAAGGGTTAACCATGGACTATGTCGCATCACGGAATCACCAGTATTTGACCCGGGTAAATACGGTCGGAACCCTTATTCGCCGCATAAAGTTGCGCGAGTTTTAACCCGGGGTAGCGACTGAGAATTCGGTAAAAACTGTCGCCGGGGCGGACCGTAATTCTCAAAGGTGCGGCAGGATCCGTTGATGGGACCTTGGGCACCGGAGGCTTCTTGAGCTCAGTAGCTCCCGGTGCGGACATGAAGGGCGGAACCGCAACCACATGATCCCCAGCAAAACGCTCAGGAATCCCTAGTTCAGACCACACCGACCGCGGTGAGCGAATCAGTGCAAGGTCCGCACATAAGCTGTCCTCAAAAAGGCACAAGTAGTCCAACCAAAGTGTTTGAGCGGCCGCAAAGGCAAATGCGGAGTCGCGCTGCACTCGTTCCCATCCAAAGCGTGCAGCGGCGGGTTGGCTCAGTCCAAATGGCCCCAAGCGAGGCGAATTCGACTGAATCGTGGATTGGGCCGCGCGAAGCTTTGCCGGATTCATAAAAATGGGTTGGTAGCGAAGGGTATCTTGCGCCCACAACGAAGTGGCGATGAGACCAAAAAGTACCACAAAACAGCTTCGCATGGACCCCAAAGGTACCGAACCTGCTCAGACCGAGCAACGGACGATTTAGGACTGGGTTCGGTTCCGCAGCACCCAGTATAAGCCCTTTTGATTGGACCGCATTTCAGGTAGTAGTGCGAGAATGAGCATGCCTTCGGTAAACGAAAGCACGCCCCAGATCAGCGCAAAAGCAAAGTACGGCGGCCAAAATCCAAACGAAAAGAGCGAGAAAAACAAAAATCCTTGCAGGTAACCCCCGATTTTTGTCGAATACAGATGCAGCCTTGGGCTCGTACGAAACTTCAAAAATGACAGAAGTAAAAAGCTGACGATGAATGCGACAAACACCCAAACGAGCACAAACCAAGGCCCTATAGTCGCCTTTTTGAAGATGTAAAGGCCGTAGAAGGCGGCAGCGTAGGTTCCGTAGTCCGCAATTGAGTCCAACTGGGCTCCCAACTCAGTTTGAAGGTTAAAGCGACGGGCAATCCAACCGTCGGCAATATCGGTAAGCAAGTTGATGCAAATCAACCAGCTGAATAACAATTCGTTGCGTTGATAAACCAAATAAAGAAGTACCGGAAACATGATAATACGGTACACGCTTAATGCGTTGGGGACGTGTCGAAGCATTTAAAAACGCTTTTTAATATGAAGGGCGACAAGAATCCACGACAAGAGTGCATGAATTCCACTGTTGGCTGCGAGGCTTACGGATACCACCGTCCAAAATCCATAGGATTGATTAAAGCCAAATTCAGATTCATTACCTGGAATCCACAAAGCCAGCACCATCGAACCCAGCAAGGCGGAGTCCAACTTATCGGCAGCCGCGCTCAACCAAGGGAAGCGTGCACTCTGGCCTCCGGAGGCAATTCCAAGTCTGCGTTTGATGAACGAATTGGGCAATTCAGCAATCACGTACAAAAGTCCCAATCCGGCACCCCACAACGCGGGGTGCACGGGTACGTTGGGTTTCGTAACAAGTGCCTGAACCCACAGCGTGATTGCGGCTAACGTGGTCATCACAAGTACTCCACGCCACGTTTTGTTGGAACCAAAACCACTGAGCCAAATGGGCTGCGCAAGGCGGCTCAGGACCCCACCGCGAACCACGAGCATGTGAAGCACGCCGGCAACCGCAGTGGGTAGCAGTACCCATTTAAGGTTCCACACAAGCAACTCAGCCATGGGCTCGGGGTTGAAGAAATTGACGGATTTCGGACTTTTTCAACTGATTTAGCCCTTCGGTGCGACCGCAGCTCACCAAGGCTTCGAGTGCAGCGGGGTGCGTGGTGTCCATGCGCACAGCGCCAATTTGATCGATAGGAATTAAAGGTGGCGGAATGCGTAGGTACGCCGTTTCAGGAGCCAGTTTGGGTAAAAACGCCGCGACGGCCTGATGGGTAAGTTCCGCCTGACCGTAGGTCGAAGCATGAAACATGCGCTGAATCCACTGCGGTAGGTTTCGTGGAGCGCCCGTTGACTCATAGCCTTCAGGCTGCTCGACCGTTCCTATGGAAAGCAAGTCAATGCGGCGAGCACCTTGAATGTGCTGTTCGGCGTGAACTAAGCCACTCAGCGCGGGTGAATTTGCCCACAGTCCGCCATCAGCATAAAGCTGGCCTTGGATTTCGTGGGCGGGTAAGTAACCCGGAGTCGCTGAAGTTGCAAGAGCCACGTCGCGAACTAAAAGATCCGGATGCGACTGGCGCGTAAACACGACAAGTGATCCATTGCTCAGGTTCACCGAAGCTATACTCACATCGGTCTGAAGTTCTGCCATGCGAAGCCCGCCAAAAAGGTCGTCGAGTCCATCTCGAAGTGCACCGGGGGCATACTTTCCGTGAAGTCGAAGCTGCCTTAGAACGTGCTGCGCCTGCTGGACGTGCCGTCCGATCCCTTGAGTCGGATTCGGAAAAATCGAAGGCCCTTTGGTACGCAGAAAGTAGGCGAGTTCCGCAGAGGAATTCCCAGCGGCAAGTCCGAGCGCAAGGATTCCGCCAGAGGAAGTTCCAAAAATCCAATCAACGTACTCGCTCCAACGCTGCCCGAGTTGCGCTTCGAACTCCGCGAGCACCGAAGCAGAGTACAGCCCCTTGATTCCGCCACCATCTATGGACACAATGCGCAGGTGGTCACGATCTCTGTGGTTCATCTTGCCAAATAACTTACAAAAAGTGTAATGCTGTACACACGTTTTTTACACAAGTCAAGAGCTGCACCAGCAATTTTTGCAAAAACTGGGGTGCGATGACGTATGTCAAAAAAGAAAAAGCCGAACACTTTAGGCGTTCGGCTTTGTTCACGTTTAGG
>CAIJMB010000234.1 GCA_903821715.1 uncultured Flavobacteriales bacterium | reverse complement strand
TACAAGCAAAATCCCATTTCGAGGCGAAGGGTGTCGCGGGCACCGAGGCCGATGGGCTCGAGGCCAAAGGGTGCTCCTGCGGCGATAATCGCGTCCCAGGCCGCAGCGGCGTGAGCGTTGGGAATGTAGATTTCGAAGCCTCCCGCGCCGGTATAGCCGGTAGCGCTGACCACGACATTTGAAACGCCTGCGAAGTTTCCGATGCCAAAAGTGTAGTAGGTCATGGCTCCGAGGTCAAGATCCGTGAGGGACTGCAGCGCTTGGGCCGCCAAGGGGCCCTGAACAGCCAAGAGTGCGGTGCCCTCAGAGACGTCGGTCATGCGAACGTCAAAATTGCCCGCAAACTGCTGCAGCCAAGCCCAATCCTTGGCCATGTTGCTGGCGTTGACGACCAGCATATACTTAGTGTCGTTCACGCAGTAAACCAGTAGGTCGTCCACGATTCCGCCCGTAGCGTTTGGAAGGCAGCTGTACTGCACCTTACCTGGCGTGAGCTTGGCGACGTCGTTGCTGGTCACGGAATTCAAAAACGCAGTGGCATCTGCCCCTTCGACCCAGAATTCGCCCATGTGCGACACGTCGAACATTCCGACCTTTTGGCGCACGATGTGGTGCTCGTGGCTCACGCCGGCATACTGCACGGGCATTTCGTATCCGGCGAACGGAACCATTTTGGCGCCCAGCGCAACGTGCTGGTCGTAGAGGGGGGTCTTTTTGAGCTGTTCCATAGAAAATTGGTGCGGAGCGGATTAGCCGTGCACGTATTGAGGGTTGGTAAAGGTGGCGACGATGGTCGCCTCGTAGGCAAGAAGTTCCTTCCAGAGGCGGTCCACCTCAGTGCGGTCGCCGTACTGGCGCGCAAACTTCAAAAACATCGTGTAGTGATTGGCCTCTGAGGCCATTAGGCGGCTATAAAAGGTGGCCAATTCGGCGTCCTGCACCGATTCACTGAGCACGCGAAAGCGCTCGCAGCTTCGGGCTTCGATGAGGGCCGCAATGAGCAGACGGTGCACCAAGCGCTTCATGCGGTCGCCGTGGGGCGCAAAAAACTTCGTGATTGCCGCGACGTACTCGTCCTTGCGCTCGCGGCCTAGCGTCATGCCCCGCTCGAGAAGACGCTTGTGTACCATTTCAAAATGGCTCATTTCTTCTCGGGCCAGGGCAGCCATTTCGGTGACGAGGTCGCTCAACTCTGGGTACGTAATCATCAGCGAAATAGCAGTTGACGCGGCCTTTTGCTCGCAGTATGCGTGGTCGGTCAAGATGTCGCTGAGGTGCATTTCTGCCGCAGAGGCCCAGCGCGGATCGGTCGGAAGTTGAAGCCCAAGCATAGTGAAGCGCAAAAGTACGCCTGAGAAGACCGATCTTCGGGCCATGATCAAGCACTGGAGGTGGTGGTTTACTCTGATCGTGGTGACACTCGTCGTGGGTTCACCCAATCCGGCAGTGGAACTCGAGCGAACGGCGGACTGGGACGAAGTATGGGTAGCTGGACCTGTCCGGGCTGCGGTGGTTCCCGACTTTGGAGTCATGCACGTCCGCGACGGTAAAATTGAAGGGTACGACGTACAGTTGCTCGAAATGTGGTCTCGATCCTCAGGGCACCCCATTCATTGGACCTATGTCGCGAGCGTGGCTGAGGCACTTGAAGCCGTTCGAAGCGGCCAAGCGGACGTAGCACTGGGACCCATTCCGTCTGAAGCACTGGGCGATTTGCAGGCCACGGTGGCGGTGCGAAGGTTTACGTGGGTGCGGGTTGGGCCCAAAGGCGCCACCATGGTGCCCACCGGCTATCCCAAGCCGCTTTGGATGCTTCAGGCAGACAGCCTGGAGCTCGAGGTGGCGCAGAGTCCCATGTTTCGGTTTGCAGAACCTGATTCGGTCGGCTGGCTCATGCCCAAGTACGTGGCCGAAAGTTTCAGAAAGCGCGGAACCCCCATTGCCAAAGGAAGTATGCACTGGGCTGTTCGACCGGGCGACAGCTTACTGACCGCAGAACTCAACGACCACCTTCGAAGCCGAAAAGTAAAGCGCACTTTGGGTGCATGGTCACGGCAAGATGCTCCCCGAAGGGACACTTCACTATCCCGATTTGATGTTCAACTACTTGGCCACGACGGTTGGGATCGAGCCACGTTGACCGCCCTTATTTTTACCGAAAGCCGATTTAATACGGGAATTGTGTCACCTGCGGGAGCGACCGGCCTCATGCAGTTGATTCCGTCGACCGCCGAACGCATGAACCGCGGCCCCGTCGACCTGACCGATCCAGTCCAGAACATCCGCGTCGGCTTGCGCTACTTGCGCTACCTGAGCCTCTTTTGGCATGACCGAGGGGTTCCGCCCAACGAGCGGCTTCCCTTTGTGATGGCGTCGTACAATACGGGACCCGCACCCGTAGAACGAGCGCAAAAAAAAGCAGCCAAGGCGGGGTATGATCCCCTGGTTTGGCTAGGGAATGTGGACCAAATTGCTCGAGGTCCCGGGTCGCACTATGCGCGCAAAACGGCGTACTTAAGCCGCCAGTACCGAGGCTACAGTAGTGCACTCCGCCAAGCCGCCCGTGCAGCCCAAGCTAGCGAAGCGCCTAAAACTGAAAGTAGATAAAAGGTTGGCTCGCAGCCGCCATGAACTGATAGCCCACGAGGACCCCCACTACGGCTGCGCCAAGCATCCAAGCTGGATGTAGTGAAGAAAATGCGGTTCGGTAGCGCTCTTTGAGGTGCTCCGGAATCCAGTGAATTCCGAACCCAAGTGCAAGCACCACTGCCGGACGCCACCAGGCCGCGAGCATAGACAAAGAAGGTGGAACCGACCAACCTGTGGTGAGCTGGTCGAGCATTGCCATGGCCGTGTCCCAGTCCGGAGCGCGGAACCAAATCCGCGTAAATGTGATGAACACCAAG
>CAIJMB010000233.1 GCA_903821715.1 uncultured Flavobacteriales bacterium | reverse complement strand
TCGGGTCGTAGTCGGCGAAGGACGCGTAGTGCGCGCGCCTCAAGTCGAGAAGGCGGGTCGGCGGAGCGGTGTTAAGCATGCGTGGAAGGGTAAAGGGTTCCAGAGGTGGCGTCAAGGACAATGCGGTCGCCCGTGCGCAGTTGAAGGGAGGCCCCGTCGACGCCCACGAGGGTCGGGATTCCAAGTTCGCGGGCTACGATGGAGGCGTGGCTCAATAGACCACCTTGTTCAATGACGAGCCCTTTGGATTGGGCGAGGAGCAGGCTCCAACCCGGGTCGGTGTGGCGTGCAACCAAGATGTCAAATTCGGGCCAGGGTCCAGGCTGGAATTCGGGCATGACGAGTACGCGGCCTTCGATCCGGCCCGGTACCACACGGTGTCCGTTCATCGTTGCGGAACCTTCGGTGGCTTCGGCCCGGGGAGGTTCTTCTCCAGGCAACCATGCGAACGACCGGGGGAGAGGTTCGCTGCGGTAGTTCGCATACGCGTGTTTTTGTGCGGCTACGGCTGCACGCCACGTGGTGGGGTCCGTCTCGAGCCATTCTTCACGGGTAAGCCAGAATACGTCGTCGCGGTGGTCGAGAAGGCCTTGGGCCGCGGCGAGGTCGCCGGCGCGAAGCAAGAGGCGACGAAGCCAGCCAAAGGCCGTGGAACGCAGCAGCCGCAGCTCTTCGCGCTGGCGAATGAACTGACGCAGCTTGCGGATGCCCCACGGAATCGAGCGCTCGTCCCCCCGATGGGGTTCGGGCAAGGGGTGCTGTGCCGCATCGAGGAGTGTTTGGGCGAGAAGGTCAAATGAGTCCAGGGGGCTGGGTTGTTCGAGTTTGAGCTCATTCGGGAAGCGTCCTCCAAATTCAGCCAAGTAGGATTTGAGTGCCAAGGCCACATGGGATTGGGGTTGCAGCGCAGAATAGAATTCGGCTTCGTCACCGCGTTTGAGGGCCTCGGCGGCTCCGGGAACTTGAACGCAAGCTTGGGCTACTCGGTGCAGGGTGCGTAGTTGGGCCACACTGGGCGTTTCCATTCGCAAGTAGGATTCAAGCTTGTCGGGTCCGAATTTTTTTTCAGCCCAACCGAGCAGGGTCATCAGGGCGGTGTCGTTTTCGACGGTTAGGTACCATCGCCGCAGCCACTCCGCTTCGAGTTCCCGCCAGATTCGCTGCACATCCTGGGCATCGAGTTGGCCCCAATTGAGAGCGTCCAAGCGCTCAAATCCGCGGCGTACGTCGCGCGCAAAGGCGACACGCTTCGCTTTGAATGTGAGCAGTTTGTGAATGACGATGGGGTAGTACGTCCAGCGCAACGTTAGGCTAGGATTAAGGGATTCCGGCAAAAAGGGCTGCGTCTTGGTTTGGGCCGAAATCATGCGTTCTAGGTTGACCTTGTTGCGGCCATAGCCAGGTAAAAAGGCCATCATGGCGTACCAGTGGTTCATGACGTAGTACATGCGACCGTGGACAGAGGTCACGAGGTGGTCAAAGACGGGTGCGTGGCGCTCGATGATTGACCGCGGAACCCCACTCGCATCGAGTAAATCCTGGTAGACGGTGCGGTAAAGGTTGGCGGCGACTGAAACGGTCATGGGTTGCACCACCCCGGCGTAGGATTCGGCCAAGTTGGAATTGTCGAGTAGCCATGGTTCGTGGTGCCAGTCAGCTGTCACTGGGCGGGCTTGAAGCAGAGTGAGGTTGCGTCCGTCCCAGGTCCATTCGGCATCCATGGGACGTCCAAAATGCCGTTCGAGGTCGCGGTATGTGCGCAGAAGTGCCTTGTGGAGCGCCGGGGTCCACGGGCTTGGGCCAGCCAATTCGGTGCGGAATTCACCCGTCTCCTGGTTCATGCGCAAGCACTCCAGATTGCGGCGGTCGTCGGGGCGGGTGTACCAGGTTTCGCCAGAAGGGTAAAATCCGCGTTCCTCGACCGGATGACCATTGACGACATGGGCACAAAGGCCAGGGGCGAGGGCTACTGCATAGCGGTCCGGGTGAGTGAACAGGACTCCGGAGGCCACCGCATCGGCGACCATGGGTTGGATGACGATACCGTGAGGGCCGCCGTTAAGGGGCAGGCTTTCGGATACCCGAATTACGGCATCAGATAATTGTTCGAAGGCCACTCCTAGTTCGGTGCGAAAGGCTCCGGCAGCCGCAGTGGTTTCGGTGTCTTCGGTGGCTGAGGAGCTGCGGACCGCAAGCCACGCAGTAGACCCCAGTTGCGCTCGAATGGCGTCAAGGGGTATGGGCTGGCCTGCCCGTACGGCGTCCGCGTCGACCGATACCATAGGAAGGGTGCGGAATCCGCCCTGCGCAAGCCGCCGCAAACCGAGCGCTTTGTTGCCGAAGGTTCCGAGCACCGATTAAGGGATGAGGTTCGTGAGAAGATAGGCGAGCACCGCTGTGCCCTGAAGGACTTTGCTGCGTCCACGGTTGGGACGAACACCGTACGCTAGGGCGCCTCCGGCTACGACCGCAAGTGCAATCCAACCCGCCCAGACGTAGGGAGCTTGCGCAGCGCGAAGCATGGCAACCACCGCAAGCGCGGTAACCACGAGGGTGAGTAGGGCGCTACCCCAGGTTCCGAGGCGCGCCGAATAGCTGTCGCGGTAAGCCGTTTCATCTTCGGGTGCGAGGCATTTGCGCGCGATTTCAATTTGGGCACTCAGGGCCCAGATACTCATGCCGTGCCACCAAATGGACGGGGTCCATTCGAGGCTTTTCGTAAGGGCGGCGTAGGCGATCCACTGCAAAAAGAGCATTTGAGCAAGCATCACGACGTTGTAGAGGTAAAACCGGGGTTTGAGCCATTTGAGCGGACCAATTTCGTATCGGGCGGCTAGGCTGTAGGCTAGCAAACCAGCGGACATTAGCCCCGAGAGGGGGTCGAGTAGTGCATGAAGGGTGATGAACACACCTCCGTTGACGTAGCCCACATTCGTGAGCTCGCGCTCGGTGACCAATCCGCGCTGTAGCGGCCGGTCGGGATGGTGTACGTCGTCGACGTTGCGGTCGCGCAGCTCGTCGGTGATGCGCGTGTGAAGCAAAAAACTGATACCAGCGACCCCGAGGGCGGCGAACTTCCAAAGTGGAGCCTCTATGCCTTGATCGCCAAGTACGGCCCAGGTCGAATAGAGCACCGCCAAGGTCGTTGGAATGAGGGCCGCGAGCGGAAATCGCTCATTTTGGTAGCGCCACAGTCGAGCTGCGAGTGGTTTAGGATTTTGTGAAGGCATAGACGCGGTGGTAAAAAGGTACGCGGTCGCGTGGTAAGTCAGCCACTGGAGTCCAGGTTTGCAGCCACCATTCCGGGAATTCAGTGCGGAACCGGTGGTCCCAAAAAATGAGGCTAGACCCTGAGGTGCATGCGCGATCAACCGTTTCAAAGAACTTTTGAACTTCAGTGGGGGTGCGGCCCTCGAGGATGTCGGAGGCATGGATTCCGCGCCGTCCCGGCTCGGCCTGCAAAAGGGCCTGCTCGATCCCCATGTGGTGCAGGCGGAGCTGCCTCAGGGCCGAGGCACTAAGCCCCTCGTCGAGGTAGGGAATGTGGGATTCGCGGTAGGTGCCAAATAGGGGGTATTCGGTGTAGGGGTTGTCGCGAAGTGCGTGGGTGCCCAGCGCCGCGCGAAATTGAGAGAGGTAGTTAATGGGTTGCTTCGGGCGCTTCGATTCGGCAGTGAGCCCTGGATGGCGGGCACCGTCGACACGCTGGGGTTCAAAGTACCGATG
>CAIJMB010000232.1 GCA_903821715.1 uncultured Flavobacteriales bacterium | reverse complement strand
TAAGTGTTTCTTCGAAACGCTTGCGCAGGCCTTCTTGGGGAGAAAGCACGAGTATCATTGGTGATTTGGTTCATTGGTTGGTCCAACGAATATAGCAATATTGGCGAGGTTAGCAAGACTGGCTCGTTGGCGAGGTTAGCTCGTTACTGCGCATGCAACTTGTTACTAGTTGCTAAAGTTGCAAAGCTGCCCTTGCGCCGACGCGCCTTAGCGCGAAGGGAAGCAAGTAGCTTGATACCAGAAACAAAAAAACCGGCAGCTTTGGGGCTACCGGTTGATTTTGGAGGTCTCGAGCGGATTCGAACCGCTGTACAAGCTTTTGCAGAGCCTTGCCTAACCTCTCGGCCACGAGACCATGGAGGAGTGCAAAAGTAGCGAAATCCGACGAACCCCGCGCGGCAGATCTGAAGATGGCCTAGCGGCGCACGTCCCAGACCACGCGAACCGTCTTGACGTCTCCGTCCAATGGAGGGTTGAGTTTGGCCAGCGAAACCCTAACGCGCTCAACCATAGGGTGTTCGTGGATTATTCGGGAGGTAATTCGTTCGAGGACGCTTTCGAGAAGATTGGCGCGGATGGCCATTTCTTCACTGACGATTCGGCGCAAGGCCACGTAGTCGACGGTGTCGCCGAGCGCATCTGATGCTGCAGATTTCACTACATCGGCCCAAGCGCGAACGTTGATCAGGTAGTCGCTTCCGATGATGGCCTCTTCGGGGAGGCAGCCGTGAAAGGCGTACTCGCGCTGGTCGACGAGGTCGATACGGGTTTTGCGCTTCATGACTGCCTAACCAAGGGTGGCAATTGCGGAATCAATGCGCGCTTCGCATTCGGCACGGCCGAGGAGCTCCATCACGCCAAAGATGCTGGGACCTTGGGTGGTTCCAGCTATGGCGAGGCGAACGACGGGGCCGACAGCACCAAATCCGAGTCCGGTTTCAGTGAGAAACGCTTTAAACGCGTCTTCAAGGGCGGATTCACTGTAGTGGGTGGCTGCCCAAACGGGGACAAGGCTGCGCAAATGACCGGCCGACTCAGGGGTCCACTTTTTGGCGACCATCACCGAATCGTATTCGGCGGGCTTGGCAAAGAGGTAGGGGGCGGCATGGACGGCATCTGAGATAAATTCTGCGCGGTCCAAAAAGAGGGTTAACGCCTTGGCCGCGAAATCGGTACCGACCCGAGCGCCAAACGCCGCGGCGACGCCCGCTTGGTATTCGGCAGCGAGGACCTCGGGCGATCGTTGGCGGAGGTGCTGCTGGTTGAACCATTTGGCTTTTTCGAAGTCAAAACGAGCGCCTGCCTTGTGGACTTTGTCGATCGAGAAGGCCTGAACAAGTTCGTCAAGTGAAAAAATCTCTTGGTTGGTTCCGGGGTTCCAGCCTAAAAAGGCCAGCATGTTCACGAAGCCCTCGGGGTAGAATCCCCGCTCGCGGTACCCGCTCGCGGTTTCGCCCGTCTCGGCGTTGGCCCAGTTGAGTGGAAACACCGGGAAACCCAGGCGGTCCCCGTCTCGCTTTGAAAGTTTGCCGTTTCCGTCAGGGCGAAGCAGCAGCGGAAGGTGCGCAAATTCAGGCTGTTCCCAACCAAAAAAGCGGTACAAAAGCACGTGGAGGGGCGCCGACGGAAGCCACTCCTCGCCACGAATCACGTGGGTGATTTCCATCAGGTGGTCGTCGACCACGTTGGCAAGGTGGTAGGTGGGCATTCCGTCACCTTTGAGCAGGACTTTGTCGTCGAGGTTGAGTGTGTTGACGCTTACCCAACCGCGAATGCGGTCTTCAAACTTGACCTCTTCGTTGCGGGGCATTTTGACGCGAATGACGTAGGCATCACCAGCATCCAGTCGGCGCGCAACCTCATCTTCGGACAACGTGAGGCTGTTTTTCATCGCCGTGCGCGTGATGCTGTTGTACTGCCAGTTGGGGTTTCCGGCGGATTTCGACCGCTCTCGGACGGCCTCGAGCTCTTCGGGTGTGTCAAACGCGTAGTACGCGTGGCCGGCGGCTAAAAGCTGGTCGGCGTAGGCGCGGTACATGGGCTTGCGGTCGGACTGGCGGTAGGGCGCGTGCGGGCCGTGGTCGGCGATGGTGCCGTTCACGCCGATGCCTTCATCAGGCGAAATTCCGCACCAAGCCAGCGCGTCCACGATGTACTGCTCGGCGCCCGGAACAAAGCGAGTTTGGTCCGTGTCTTCGATGCGGAGCAAGAAGTCTCCGCCTAACTTTTTGGCAAAGAGGTAGTTATACAAAGCGGTGCGGACTCCGCCCATGTGGAGCGGGCCGGTGGGGCTGGGGGCAAAACGAACGCGAACGCGGCGGTCAGACATAGTAAAATCCTTGAAGGTCGCAAAGATACGGCGCCCGGAATCGCCCACCCCCGCGCGAGGTCAAGCCCTTATCTTTGCCGCATGGAGCGCCAACTCAGCGAACAAGAACTATTTCGACGCCAGGCATTAGGAGAACTCCGCGCCTTGGGCGTGGATCCCTACCCCGCGGCCGAAGTGCCCGTGTCTCACCACGCGGCCGACATTTTAAGCGGGTACGCCGCCAACCCCGAGGGCTACGCCGAAGTCTGCGTGGCCGGCCGACTCATGGCCAAACGCATCATGGGCAAGGCTTCGTTTGCCAGCGTCCAGGACAGCACTGGCCGCATACAGGTGTACGTCAACCGCGACGAGATCTGCCCCGGCGAGGACAAGGCACTCTACAACGACGTGTTCAAGAAGCACTTGGACCTCGGAGACTTTGTGGCATTCTACGGCCACGTGTTCACGACCCAAACGGGTGAAATCAGTGTGCACGCCACGCGCATCGAGGTGCTGAGTAAGTCGCTGCGTCCGCTTCCGACGGTGAAAAAGGACGCGGACGGTACGGTATACGACGCGTTTAGTGACCCGGAGCTGCGCTACCGCCAGCGCTATGTAGACCTCGTGGTGAACGAGGGTGTGCGCGACGTGTTCGTGGCCCGCACCAAAATTTTTAGCACGATGCGCCGCATCTTCAATGAGGCCGGCTACCTCGAGGTGGAGACGCCTATTTTGCAGCCGATTCCAGGCGGAGCCGCCGCGCGGCCCTTTGTGACGCACCACAACGCCTTGGATATTCCGCTCTACCTGCGTATTGCCAACGAGCTCTACCTCAAGCGTTTGATTGTGGGCGGATTCGATGGAGTGTATGAATTTGCCAAAGACTTTCGCAACGAAGGAATGGACCGTACCCACAACCCAGAGTTCACGGTCATGGAAATCTACGTGGCCTACAAGGACTACCGCTGGATGATGGACTTCACCGAGAAGGCGTTGGCGCACATCGCGCTCGAAGTCAAGGGCAGCCATAGCTTTAGCGTGGGCGGAACCGAGATTTCGTTCCAAGCACCGTTTGCCCGCGTACCCATTTTGGAAGCGATTAAAACGCACACCGGACTTGACCTGTTGGGCAAGTCTGAAGATGAGATTCGCGCCGCCGCCAAGTCGGTTGGCGTGGAGGTTTCGGATGAAATGGGTTCCGGAAAACTGATCGACGCCATTTTTGGCGACCGCTGCGAGCACCACTACGTTCAGCCCACGTTTATCACGGATTACCCGGTTGAAATGTCTCCGCTCTGCAAGCGCCATCGCGACGACGACCGACTGACCGAGCGTTTCGAGCTGTTCATCAACGGCAAAGAGATCGCCAACGCGTACTCGGAGCTCAACGACCCCATCGAACAACTCGAGCGCTTCGAGGAGCAGCTTCATTTGAGCGCCAAGGGCGACGACGAGGCGATGTTCATTGACCACGACTTTGTGCGTGCCCTCGAGTACGGAATGCCCCCCACTTCAGGTATGGGCATCGGAATGGACCGTCTGACGATGCTTTTGACCGACCAGTCGAGCATTCAGGAGGTACTGTTCTTTCCGCAAATGCGCCCTGAAAAGGCGGACTAAGTTCCGCGATTCACGATGCTGTACCCGCCCGAGGCTGCTGACCTGCTTGACTTTCAGGCCGTCAAGGACTTGGCCGCGGAACACGCCGCGACCCGCAAAGGCCGCCTGCGCCTGCGCGAGGCCCAACCCCAGGCCGACCGCGCCGCGGTAGAGCCCGAACTGCTTCAAGTGGATGAGCTGCTGCGTTTGATGGAGCGCGGCCACTTTTT
>CAIJMB010000231.1 GCA_903821715.1 uncultured Flavobacteriales bacterium | reverse complement strand
CTGGATGCACAACGCTATGGACCAGGGTTGGTACGCCTATGCCGATTCGGCCGCGTCGGCCTATCTCGATCTGCCCAAAACCCCCGGTGCCCAAAGGGCGGAAGCAGAAAAGATTCTCGCTTCAGCGCGTTTTGCCCAGTCGGCGATGCTTCGCCCCGAGAATTACGCGTTTCGGCGCTTGAGTGATTCGGTCAACCGAATGGATATGAACTACTTTCCGAGTATTTCAGGCGATAACGCGACCTTGTACTTTACCTCACGCCAGCGTTCCGAACAAAGCGACGAGGTGATTCTCGCGAGCCAGCGCACGTCGTCGGACTGGGCTGCAGCTCAACCGCTTCCCGGAAGCTTGAATACCCGTGGGAACGAAGGCGCCGTCAGCATTCGCGGAGATCAGCGGGTCATGGCCTTTGCGGCCTGCGAGCGGGGCGATGGCTACGGGTCCTGCGACATATACTTCAGTGTGCGCCGCGCAGACGGAACCTGGTCTGAGGCCCAAAACGCCGGGCCAGCAATCAACACTACCCAGTGGGAGTCCCAGCCCTGCCTGTCTGCCGACGGTCGCGAGCTCTTCTTTGTGCGCGAATCGCGTCAGGGCCAGGGCAATGCCAACATTTGGCGGGCTGAACTGCGCGAGGGACGCTGGGTGGAGGTTCGGCCGCTTCCCGCCACGATTAATACGCTCGGCATGGAGTCTACGCCGTTTTTGCACGCCGACGGGCGCAGCCTCTACTTTGCCTCTGACGGACATTTGGGCTTGGGCGGAACCGACCTCTACCTGTCCCGACGTCTGAACGACACCTCTTGGACGGTGCCCCAGCACCTCGCGTACCCCTTGAACGATCACCTCGACAACTTTGGTCTGGTGGTGCGACCAGATGGATTCGAGGCATTTCTAGCTCGAGGCGGAATGTACGAGGGCGCTGAGCGCGTCGACCTGTACCAACTGAGTCTACCGACGGCCTACCAGCCAACGCCCATCCTGTGGTGGACGGTGTGGGTGGCTGACCGCACCACCGGTCGCCCAGTTCCTCAAAGTGAATGGAGTATTTCGGACCCCGAACGTTCCGCAACCGTCGCCCACCGCGGCCCCAACTATCAAGTTGCGCTCCCGCTGGGAAGCCCCCGTGGATTTCAGATTCAAGCTCCGGGATACCAGCTGCTCAGCGAGCGCAAGGTCTTGGGTGAGCGCTCAAGCGACGCACGCACCGACACCTTGTGGCTAGACCCCATCAAGTCAGGTCAGCGCACACGCCTCGAGAACGTCTACTTCGCGACCGACTCTGACGTGCTCCTGCCCGAATCCCGCCCAGAACTCCAAAGCCTGGCCGCATGGCTCAAGGCGAATCCCAGCGTACGCGTTCAAATCCAAGGGCATACCGACAACCAAGGTTCCGCCACGTACAACCTCGACCTTTCGCGCCGGCGGGCAGAAGGTATTTACCGTGAACTGACACTTCAAGGTATTGAATCCAATCGACTTGAATTCAAAGGATTTGGAATGAGTAAACCTGTCGAATCCAACGATAGCGAACAAGGGCGTGCGCGCAACCGACGCACCGAAATTCTAATCCTTTAAGATTGGCGTTCGCCGCCCCAGCGCGCGGCTAAAAACTCGGCAAGTTTTGCTTCAGTAGCATTCTCGCCGGGCGTGAACCAAGCGGCATCGCGCAGCCCATCCGGCAGGTAATTCTGCGACACAAAACTACCCGCAAAGTCGTGTGGGTACTGGTATTCCGCACCAAATCCCAGCTTTTTCATGGTTTGCGTTGGTGCATTGCGCAAGTGAAAGGGTACGGGAAGATCACCACTTCGCTGAACTTCGGCCAGCGCGGCGTCAATGGCGAGGTAGGCGGAATTGCTTTTAGGGCTGCAGGCCAAGTAAATGGCGCATTCGGCGAGCGGAATCCGCGCTTCCGGAAACCCTAGGCGCTCCACAGCCTGAGCACAGGAGTTGGCTACGACCATCGCATTGGGGTGGGCCAGTCCGATGTCCTCAGCTGCCGCAATGATCAGGCGACGGGCAATGAATTCGGGCTTTTCACCGCCCGAAATCATACGGGCTAGCCAGTACACCGCGGCCTGCGGGTCGCTTCCGCGAATCGATTTGATCATCGCGCTGGCGATGTCGTAGTGCATGTCTCCGGCGCGGTCGTAGCGGACTGCGGCTCGCGGAGCGTTTTCTGCGATCCACTCTGCCGTGAGGTCGTGGATGCCGTCGTGGTGTGCGGCCAGCGCTAAGGATTCCAGCAAGTTGAGAAAGCGCCGGGCATCTCCGCCACCCAGCGGAGTTAGGGCGTCCCACTCGATGAGCTGGATTCCGTACTGCTTGAGTTCTGAATCATTCGCCATCGCCCGTTCGCCCAGAGCCTTGAGGTCTTCGTTCGAAAGCGACTGAAGTACAAACAGTTGGCATCGCGACAAGAGTGCAGCGTTGACCTCGAAACTTGGGTTTTCAGTGGTAGCTCCGACGAGTGTGATGCTTCCGCGCTCGACCGCGCCGAGCAGGGCGTCCTGCTGCCCTTTGTTAAAACGGTGAATCTCATCGATAAAGAGCATCCGCCCGTTGGGGGCAAACATTCGGTCGGATTCCGCACGTGCGATCTCCTCGCGCACATCTTTGACGCCCGCTGACACTGCGCTGAGGGTCGAAAAAGGCAGGGATACATGCTGCGCGAGGAGTTGGGCCAAACTTGTTTTGCCGACTCCCGGCGGACCCCAAAAGAGGAGCGAGGGGAGTCTACCCGCCTCAAGCGCGGGGCGCAATGCGCCCTTGGGTCCCACAATATGGGTCTGCCCGACGTATTCTGTCAGGGACTTGGGGCGCATGCGTTCGGCGAGACTAGCCATTCTGCCAAAGTTCGGGGGCCTCGAGTCCTAATCCAAACAGCGCAAAGTCCAAGCGCGCTGGATCTTCGGGGTCAATTTGGCGCAGAGCAAGGTCCAGCTCGTGTACGGCCCGCGCATCGTTCGAAGTCCGGTGAAGTAGGCCTAATCCGCGAGCCACTCGCCCCGTGTGCACGTCGAGCGGGCAGCTCAAGATGTTTTTGGGCAAGTGCGACCAAATTCCGAGGTCCACCCCTCGGGTGGCAGGGCGAACCATCCACCGCAAAAACAGATGAAGGCGTTTCGCCGCTGAACCCGCAGCGGGACTGGCAAAATGCTTGGCCGTTCGGCTGTGGATGTGGACGCCCAGAATCTCAGTCCGCGCTCGGTCGATGGCGGGGCCATAGCTGGTCTCTCCGGGGAGGGGTGCAAACCACGGGGCAAGCGATCCATTCTCGCGAAATCCGCGCTGTAGCCCCTGCAGCAAGGTGAGTGCGTCCTCAGCCATCAAGGTCCGGTGCCTCCAGGGAAGCGCAGCGAGGTCCGCGTCGTCGGCTTCGAGCAGCCACTGCACGGGGCGTTCGCCCATTCCGGCGAGTGCACGTTCGGCAGACTTAATAATGGACGGTCGGCTGCCCCATGCAATGGTGGCGGCCATAAATCCTACGAGTTCCGCGCTTGCAGGGTCGTCGGCAAAGCGCCTCGGAAGTGACAGTGGGTCGAGCGCAATAAAATCTGGATGCTCAATGCGGTCGGCCCATTCCAGCAAAAGGTCGGCTACCATCGCCCGTCGCGCAAGTGCAGCCGGCGGTCTGCTCGGGCGGCAAGCCCGTCGGCGTGGGTCACGACGACCACAGCTACATTCCACTCGGTGCGGGCTTCGTCCAGCAGGTGGTAGAGTTCCTCGGAGCGTTCGCGGTCCAGGTTTCCCGACGGTTCATCCGCCAAGACGACCTGGGGTTGGTTGATTAGCGCACGTGCGATGGCAATCCGCTGCTGCTCTCCGCCACTGAGTTCGTCAGGGCGGTGGGTGAGTCGGTGGGCCACATCAAGCCGCTCGGCGATTGTGCGTGCGCGGTTCGTGGCCTCGGCATTGGCAGTTCCGGCAATAGCTGCGGGAAGCAAAATGTTCTCAAGTGCCGTGAGCTCTGGCATCAGGTGGTGAAACTGAAACACGAGCCCAAGACTCTGGTTTCGAAAGCGTTCGAGTGCGGAACCGCTTCGCGGGTACGGGCTCCCTTGAAAGGATAGGGTTCCGCTGTCGGGCTGATCCAGACCTGCGAGAATGTGAAGCAGCGTGGACTTACCCGAGCCACTTGCCCCGGTAATCGCCACAAATTCACGTACTTCAAGCGAGAAATCGACGCCCTTAAGAACAGCGAGGTCCCCATAGCTTTTGGTAATGTTTTCTGCGAGAATAAGTGGCGGCATGGCTCAAAAGTAGGGCTGAATTCCGCCCCGTGGAGCGTACTTTTGCCGCGTCTGTTCGCAACCTAAGAAATTTTTCGACTATGAACCTTCACGAATACCAAGGCAAAGAAATTCTCGCTTCCTACGGGGTACGCATTCAACGCGGAATCGTCGCAACAACTCCCGACGAGGCCGTAGCAGCCGCGAAGCAATTGACCGAGCAAACCGGTACCGGTTGGCATGTCGTGAAGGCCCAGGTGCACGCAGGTGGCCGTGGAAAAGGCGGAGGTGTAAAGCTCGCCAAGAACCTGGACGAGGTGCGCGAGCGCGCCGAGCAGATCATCGGTATGATGCTGGTTACGCCGCAAACGTCGGCCGAAGGCAAGAAAGTTCACCAAGTACTCATCGCTGAAGACGTGTACTACCCTGGTGAGACCCCCACATCTGAGTTCTACATGTCCGTACTCTTGGACCGCGCTGCCGGCAAGCCTATGATCATGTACAGCCCCGACGGCGGCATGGACATCGAAGAGGTGGCTGAGAACCACCCCGAGCGCATTTTTACTGAATTGATTGACCCATCTGTAGGGCTACAGGACTTTCAAGCGCGCCGTATTGCCTTCAATTTGGGCTTAAGCGGAGCCGCGTTCAAAGAAATGATTGCCTTTGTGAAGAGTCTGGTCAAGGCCTATCAGGGTGCCGACGCTTCACTTTTTGAGATCAACCCCGTGCTTAAGACGAGCGACGACAAGATCATGGCCGTCGACGCCAAGGTGGTTCTTGACGACAATGCCTTGTTCCGCCATCCCAACCTCGCTGCGTTGCGCGACACCCGTGAAGAGGATCCCACCGAGGTTCGCGCCGGTGAAGTGGGCTTGAACTTCGTGAAGCTCGACGGCAACGTGGGTTGTATGGTGAACGGAGCTGGCCTCGCTATGGCCACCATGGACATCATTAAGATGGCTGGCGGAAATCCCGCCAACTTCCTGGACGTGGGCGGAACCGCCGATGCCCAGCGCGTCGAGACCGCATTCCGCATCATCCTTGAGGATTCGAACGTCAAGGCCATCCTGGTGAATATTTTTGGCGGAATCGTTCGCTGCGACCGCGTTGCTCAAGGCATCGTGGACGCGTACCGTTCGATCGGCGAAATTCCTGTGCCCATCATTGTACGCCTTCAAGGAACCAATGCGGCCGAAGCCAAGAAGCTCATCGAAGACAGCGGACTTAAGGTCTACTCAGCGATCATGCTTCAAGAGGCGGCCGACCTGGTTCGCCAGCACGTAGGCTAATCACCGATGCTCGCGCTCGAAATTTCCTCGGCGCTACTCAACGGGGGCTATGCTCTGGGTCTTGCCATCGGCAGGCGCTGGGCATGGCCCCTCGGTTTTTTTGGGACCCTCGCGGGGGTTGCCGTCCTATTTGATGCCAAACTTTACGCGGAATCCCTTCTCAACCTAGGTTATGCCGTGCTTGCCGTATTGGGCTGGGTCCGTTGGGGTCGGGCGGAGTTCAAACCTTTAGTAGGTAGACTCACCAACGACTTCATTGTGGCCTTGGGTCTGGCGCTGGCCACGGCATACCTCATGAATGCGGCCACCGACAATCCACGACCGCTCGCCGATGGGATCATGTTTGCGGGCGGAATTCTCGGAACATGGTGGCAAGTCAAGCGCGAGCGACTCAACTGGATTATTTGGATCACCTTGAACGGGGTCGGCGCGTGGCTGTACGCAGACCGCGGACTTTGGGTCTACGCGACCTACAGTGCCGTGATGGCAATGGTTTCGGTATGGGGGTGGTTCCGCTGGGCCGAACCCCTTAAAAATTCGAAAGCCAGCGCGCAATAGCTTGCCAGCTGTCGGGCGCGATTCCGTGCCCCATTCGAAAGCGCTGCACTTCGATTCCGGCACCCCGTACGTTGGCCGTTTCGTAGCTCGGAACCGACAGCGTCGGCGGAATCACACCGTCTTCGTCGCCGACCACCGCGAGGTGAGGGAGGTCCGTTTGAGCATTCCATTCCAACGCGGAATCAAACCAATCGTTGGGAAAGTAGCTTGCCACTGCCGCGCAGCCTTGAATGAGATCCGGATGGGTTGCGGCGAGGGCATTCGCGAGAATTCCGCCCTGTGAAAAACCTAAGATTACAGGCTTAATCGAGTTGCACTCAAGTAGTTCCGCGAGGGAATCGAGGCTTGACCACACCTGCTCAGGGTCTACATGCCGCACTCCGTTGGCGTCAAAATGTAGGTCGTACCAGGCATAGCCGCCCGAAGGTAGTGGGCGAGGTGCCTGCAGTGACCGCACGTTCCAGTCCGCTGGAATGAGTCGCGCGAGTCCAAAAAGATCATCTTCGTTGCTCGCGTAGCCGTGCAAAAACCAAAGTTCCTTTCGCGCTGTGGATTCGGCGGCACGCCACCGGGATTGCGACAGGTCAATTACCGAACTACGTCCCACGTCAGGTCAGCCAGTAGGCGAATGCTGTGAACAAACTCGTGGGCGGCACGGCGCGAAAGCGTCCATTCCTCAGGGCTCAGCATCGACAGCACGTATTCTCCGTCTTCTTTGCGGTACAAGTGGTACACATGGTTAATAACGGGCTTAAAGCTCATTTTGGCAGAATACACCCACTCCGAAACCTCTCTGCGCCGCTGAATTGCTTTGGCTTGGTCCGCCAGGAGTTCCATTTGCTTGCGTAGCAGCTCCATTTGCTGGTCCGTCTGGTGCGCCATCGTTTCAAGCGACTGGGCGCGAATCATTCCTTCTTGAGTGGGAACGATCACCGGAGAGCTCACACTGTGCGCGTACGGAAGCAGCCCGGGATTTTGCGCCACCTTGTCTGCGTCAATCGGGTTCACCGTGATTTTTGAGCTACTCATTGCTGCAAAGTTAGGCCTTGCCAAACATGCGCTCGTTGGCCTCCCAGCGGAAGCTAAAGATCTGCTCAAGCTTCGGGCGAACGATGAACGGGTGCGCAAGCTGTCCCAAAATCCCCAACGGCACTTTGTAGTGGACGACATCGCGCATCAACACACCCCCCTCGACGGCAGTAAAGAAGTGTTCGTGGTGCCAAATGGAGTAGGGGCCGACGCGCTGCTCGTCGACAAAGTACTCTCCCTCGCGAACGTGCGTGATCTCGGTAACCCAGCGCATCGGAATTCCGAGGAGTGGCGAAACGGTGTACTGAATGAACAGCCCAGGATACATGCGCTCGGGCACGTTTCCGTGCACGACGAAACCGAGGCTCGAGGGCGTAATCTTGGCGAGGTTGCTCGGCGATGAAAAAAAGTCCCATGCCTCTTGGAGCGGAATGGGAAGAAACTGTTCGCGTTCAATTTTGTACATACCCTTTCAACCGAATCCGGCCGCAAAGGTTTACGCCTACTCGGGCGCGAGCACGCGGAACTTGCCGTCGCGGACCAGAATGAGTTCATCATAGCCTCCTTGGCGCACAGGCAACGACGAAGCGGGGGTGTGTGTGACTGGCTGAGTTTTTGGTTGTGAAATAGCTCGACCAAGCACCACGTACTCGATGTCAAAATCGTCAAAAGCTCGGGCGGCACACTGCACCACACTCAAGCTGAGTTTGTTGCGTCCGCT
>CAIJMB010000230.1 GCA_903821715.1 uncultured Flavobacteriales bacterium | reverse complement strand
TGATGCCGCGGTAGCGCTTACTGTGGCGGCCAGCGAAGATAAATGGCACGGCGCGGAGTGAATTTGCCCTCCATCTGCCGGCGGTTACTGGTTTCTGGTTTCTGGTTGATCGCTTTGGCCGCTCAGGCCCAAGTTCAGCTCGGTGATTGCGAAAAGGCCGGACCCCCGTCAGCCCAAGTACTCAAAGCCGAGGGGGCCTTAGCCAAAGGAGATCGCCCCATGGCGCAAGTCTACATGTCCAGCATTCGCCGCAAGGAGCCGGAATCCATTCACGGTTGGTACCTCGATGCGGAATTGGCGTTGCTCGTAGGCGAAGAGCGCGCCGCCTTGGCCCTCTACGAGAAGGTCTTCGCGGCCTGCCCCGACTACCTGAGCGACCTGGCCTTTCGAATTGGTGCACTCCATGCGGGGCAAGGACGGCGCGCCGAGGCCCAGCGGTACTGGGCCTCGCCCAACGCTGGGGCGGAGGCCCGGCGTTGGCTTCGCCGCTTTGCGCTGGAGGACTCGCTGCGGGCCCACCCGGTTCCGTTCAACCCCGAACCCATCGAGGGCCTGGCGACCTCAGCCGATGAATTTTTGGCGGTGCGCAGCCCCGACGGAAGCAAATGGTACCTCACGCGCCGTCGTAATGTGGTGGACCGCAAAAGTGGTCCCGCTGCCCGCACGTACCTCGAGGAGGCCTTGTGCGAAGGAATTCCGCAAGATGGAAGTGTCGAAGTCCGCCCCTTGGAGCACCCATTTAACGCGGGATTGAACGAAGGCGGTCCGTCGGTCAGTGCTGACGACCAGTGGATGGTGCTCACGGTGTGTGCTCCCGATGCCAACGGCTACCGCAACTGCGACCTCTTTGTGGCCCACCGCGAACTCGGCGAATGGTCGACGTTGCGGCGCCTCGACGAAGCGTCCACGCCGACCCACTGGGAATCCCAAGGTGCGCTCTCGGCCAACGGCGACCGCATCATCTTTTCGAGCGACCGTCCGGGAGGACGCGGCGGACTCGACCTCTGGATCACCCAGCGAAACCCGGACGGATCGTGGACTCAGCCTGTAAACCTCGGACCCGCAATCAATACCGACGGTGACGAGAAATCGCCCTTCTTGCATGCTGACGGCCGAACCCTATTCTTTTCAAGTGACGGCCACCCGGGAATGGGCGGGCTCGACGTGTTCTACACGAACTGGACCGCGCTCATGCAGCCGATTAACTTGGGCTATCCGATCAACACCGAAGAAGACGAGCTCGGATTCGGAGTGCACGCCAACGAACCATTGGGCTACTTCAGTCAGCGCCGTGAGGGGAGTGGCTATGACCTGATGCGCTTTGCCCTTCCGGCCGATGCAGCGGGGCGCCAGGTGGCTTTTGTGCGCGGAACCGTGGATGGCGACCTGCCCGACGGCGGACGGCCTACTCAGATTCGCATTGAGAATTTGAAAACCAAATCGAGCCAGTCTGTGGTCGTAGATGCTGCGAGCCGACGCTTCACAGCAGTAATCACCCGTGAAGACTTGGCTTCGAGTGTGCTCGAACTCGAGCACCCTGAGCTTGGCTATACGGCGCTCCGCCTCGAAGAATATCTGGATGAGACGGAGGTTCCTGCGCTCGTTGCTCGTAAGGCTGCCCCTGGAGTCGAGTTTGCCCTGCGCAGCATTCTCTTTGGCACCGCCAGTTCTGAACTCAGCCCCGAGGACCGACTCGCCCTGGAGGGCTTCGCGCGCTACCTGCAGCGCCATCCGGAATTTCGCATCGAAATCCAAGGGCACACCGACAATGTCGGAGCGGCGTCCGCCAACTTGGTCTTGTCGCAGCAGCGCGCCCAAAAGGTGCTTGAACACCTAGAGACCTTGGGCGTTTCGAGGGCGCGAATGACGGCCAAGGGCTACGGAACCAGCCGGCCAGTAGCAAGCAACCTAACCGAAGAGGGTCGCTCGCGCAACCGTCGTACGGCCTTCGAAATTTTGCCATAGCCGCTGCGCCAAGCACAAGTGCAAAAAAAAACCGCTCGTGAATCACGAACGGTCTCTGAAATGCTGTGGTGCGTCGGCTTAGTGGCGGCGCTCCTTGATGCGTGCGCTCTTGCCAGTGCGCTCGCGCTGGTAGAAGATGCGTGCACGACGAACTTTACCGGTCTTGTTGACTTCGATTTTCTCGAGGTTGGGCATGTTTACCGGAAAGATGCGCTCAACGCCTACGGCGCCAGACATTTTGCGGATGGTGAAGGTTTCGGTGGCTCCGGCGCCTACGCGCTGGATGACGTCTCCGCGAAAGAACTGCGTACGCGTCTTTTCACCTTCAACAATTTTGTAGTACACCGTGATGGTGTCGCCTGCTTTGAATGAAGGGAAGTCCTTCTTGGCGATGTAGGTCTCTTGGACGTATTTAATGAGGTCCATGGGATCGGTTTTAATCGTTCAAACTGCAACGTGCTTCACTTTGAAACAGAGGTTGGGTTTGCAAAATCCCCGTTGGCGTAGTTCCTCTAGGGGCGGCAAAGGTAGTAAAAAAATCCTTTTTATCAAATACCGGCACAGTCTGCAAGCGGACCATTTACCTTGAGGGCGGTTTCAGACTTCTTGCGTGCTACCCATGTGTCCATGGTTTCTTGGCGGCGTTGGTTTTCAACGTACTGCTTGAGCAGGGCCAAATCTTGCTTCAGGTTGGCACGGTGGGGATCAATTTTGTTTCGCAGGTGAATCAGACGAAAGTACTCTTTGCCCTGT
>CAIJMB010000229.1 GCA_903821715.1 uncultured Flavobacteriales bacterium | reverse complement strand
TGGGTGCGGGCTTGTTCGGCGAGTCGTGCCGTCCATTCTTCAATCAGGTAGCTGCCGCGTAGCGGGTATTCGTGGCGGAACAGGCCGCTCTCGTAGTACAGCACCAATGCCTGGTGGCGTGCCCACCGCGCGGCCTGTGGGCTGTCGTTCAGGGGCTGGATCCAGAGGTCGCGGCACCCTCCGAGGGCGAGGGCTTGGGCCTGCAGTCCACGGTCGACGAGGTCGGCGGCATCTTCGCTGGTGCTGCCGGCTACTCGGCCCACAATCCACAGCGGGTTGCGCGTCCACAGAAGTCGTGCAGCTTGGACCATCGCGGCCGTCTCGAAGTAGTCTTCGGTCGCCTGAAGCACAAGGCCAACGGGGCGTCCCGGAGCAGGATTCACCGCCTCGAGGCTCGCAAGACCCCAAGCCAGTTGTGCGGCGGCCCCCTGCGGTGCCGCAACGCAGGCGTTGCTAACTACGGCACCCATGGCCTTTGGTAGTTGCTCTTCAGCGCACTTCAGGCGGGTCAGGTCACCCGAACAGCTCCCCGTAAACCATTTGCCGCTGCGGGCCTTTTGCTCGATAGGGTCGACGTTGTATAGCCCTTGGGTCTCGGCACGGAGCTGCGTGGTCAAGTCCTCAGGGTCGAGGTCGCCGACCAAGTGCACGGGGGCGATGCTGCTGTCAATTCCGGCCGTCAGCGCGGCTACGTCGTCAGTGCGGTGCACCCAAAACAGTATGCTGCTCGCGCCGTCCATTAGCGCCGCGAGTGCGGCCTTGTTGGCTTTGTTGGGGTCGGAACCGTCCACATCCACCGTCACCATTCGGTCAGCGGGTGCCGCGGGTCCAAAGTCAGGCAGCGTTTGATTTGCCGCACTTGGAACCCCCCAATTCGGGCAGTTCAGGCGTCATAACGTGTCGGAATCTTCGGGGTCCAAGGGTTCAACCAGAAGGACTTCTTCGCCGGGACGGTGCATCCAGTAGGTTTCGCGGGCGAATTTTTCGAGCTGCGCGGGGTCGGACTCTAGTTCAGTAAGGCGCTTTTGGGTTTTTTCGAGTTCGCTGCGGTAGTAGCGCACCCCGTCCTCAAGGGCGCGGACTTCTTGGTCCAGTTCCCACTGAATGCGCAGGTTGTTGGAGTCCAAAAAAAGCATCCACACACCAAAAAGCAGTCCGGCTAAGACGTACTTGTTGCGAAGAAAGGACGGAATCCGGTGCATTAATGCGAAGTTAGGGTTCCGTTCCACTGCTTATGCACAAAGGCGCGGTAGCGTCCGCCGTCGAGCTGCATGAGCTCTTCGTGGCTGCCCATTTCGGCGATTTGCCCTTCGTGAATGAAGGCGATGACGTCAGCGTGGCGCACTGTGCTGAGTCGGTGGGCAATGACGAGCGAGGTCCGTCCGCGCATGAGGGTTTCGAGAGCGCCTTGAACCAGCGATTCGCTTTCAGGGTCGAGCGATGAGGTGGCCTCGTCGAGCACGAGAAGTTTGGGGTCGCGGAGCATGGCTCGCGCAATGGCGATGCGCTGGCGTTGGCCTCCACTGAGCTGCACGCCGCGCTCGCCGACTTGAGTGTTCCAGCCTTCGGGGAAGCGTTCGATGAATTCCCACGCATTCGCGTCTTCGGCGGCCCGTCGCACCTCTTCGTCGCTGGCCTCAGGGCGGCTGTAGCGAATGTTCTCGAGGATGCTGCGTCCAAAGAGTACGACGTCTTGCGGGACCCAGGCCATGCGCCCCCTCAGTTCGTCGAGGGACCAGTCGCGGGCGTCGCGGCCCTGAACGAGGAGTTCGCCCTGCTGCGGGTCGTGAAAGCGGTACAGAAGCTGCACTACCGTGGATTTTCCGGCCCCGCTTGAACCCACAAGAGCGCACTGCTGGCCTTCGCGGATTTCGAGGTTGAGGCCCTGAAGCACCGGAACGTCCGGACGGGTGGGGTAGGCGAAGTGTACGTTGCGGAAGGTGACGGCTGGCTGCTGGTTGCTAGCTGCTGACTGCTGGTTGCTGGTTTCTGGCTGCGGGTTGCTCGTTTCGGGTTGCTCGTCGAGCATGGCCATGATGGCTTCGGTGGCGCCCATCGCGCGCTGCAGGCGGCTGTACACGTCGGCAAGTCCGCCCACGGATCCGCCGATAAAGCCCGAGTAGATGACAAAGCTAAAGAGCTGTCCTGAGGCCATTTCGCCGCTCGCGATAAGGCTCGCGCCCTTCCAGATTACGGCCACCAGGGCGCCAAAGAGGCCGAGAATGATGAAGCTACTGAATGCGCCGCGGTAGATTCCGCCGCGAATACCCAGGGCCGCGACGTGGTCAAGTGCCCCGCGGTAGCGGTTTTTCTCGAAGCCCTCTTGCGTATAGGCCTTCACGGTGGCCACGGCGCTCAGGGTCTCGTCGACGATGGTGTTGGATTCCGCAGATGCCGTCTGTACGTCTTTGGCGTACTTGCGAATTCGGCTTCCGAAGGCCACGCCGAGAATTACCACAAGGGGCAGCACCAAGAGCATGAAGCCCGTCAGCGAGGGGGATTGATAGACCAGAAGGGCGATTCCGCCCACAATGATGACGATTTGGCGAATGAATTCGGCCAACGTACTGGTAAACGTTTCTTGAAGGACGCCGATGTCGCTCTGAAGGCGGTTGGTGAGTTCGCCGATGCGCTTTTCGTGAAAAAACGGCAGCGGAAGGCTCACCAAATGGTTGTACATGGCCGACCGTAGCGATGCGAGCGACCGCTGGGCCACCCGCTCAAAAAAGAAGATGCGCCCGAAGCTGAACACCGACTGGGCGAGCAAAATGACAACCAAGGTCAGGGCGATTCCGTCAATGGCCGAAGGGTCGGTCTGGGCGGCATCGACGAGTTCACCGAGGTATTTAGGGAACGCCAGGTTGCTGCCCGAGGACAGAAGCAGCATAATAAGACCAACCGCAAATTCACCGCGGTAGGGCTTGACGTGGACGTACATCCGTGACATCTGCTTAAGTGCAGCCCACGAGATGGGTTTTTTAGGCGTTTTGTTGCCGTAGGTGTACTTCGCCATCCCGCCTTAGAAGCGGTTTTTGTCTTGGAAGTCAAGCATTTTGACTCCGAGGGCGTTCAGCACACGCTTCGCGCGGATTTTGGTCCACTCCTTGACCGAAGTTGCCGTGCGTCGCGCCAAACTGTCGTCAGGGCGGGCAATGAACTTCGAGTCGCTGTACTTGAATCCGTCGCTGACCTCGGTGAAGTAGTAGGCGTAGAAGCTCTTGCGCGACTCACCTTCGGGAATGTTGATGGCCTTATAGCCATGCGGACTATTCTCGTCGGTCAAAAAGATGATAGCGCGGTTGTGCATCGGAGCCACGCGGTGAAGCACCTTGGTCATCTGAGGGTCCCAGATTTCGAGGTGTCCGCCCCAGGCCTCGTCCCAGTGGCGGTTGAGGTAAATCAATAGGTTTACGCGGCGCCACAGCTTGAGTTTAGGGTCAAAGTTGACGTCGATATGTACGTCGACAAAGCTGCCTTGGCCGCCCTGGTGCAGACCCGATCCCAACGCGTCGTCGGGAGTTTGAAGATTGTCGATTCCGGTCAGGGTGCTGATCCAGGTTCCGAATTCAGAAGAGCGAATGGCGTTGCGGACCTCGGTGAAAATGGGGTCCCATCGCTCGAAGTGGTAGTCTTCTACCTTGTTTTCATTGAGCGACTTGCGCTTGACCTTGAGCGAATCGACCGACGGAAAGTGCTGGTGCAGGGCATTGGCAACCTCTTCATTTAAAAAGTTGTCGAGGACCACGTGCTCGGGTTGGCCCGCAGCAAATTGGGCAGTGAGTTCGGGCAGTCGCTCGAGCACGCTGGGATTGATGATCGTCTTCATGGTTTGCGGCGCAAAAGCAGGTAAAATATACTCGGACAAAGGTCGTGCATAATCAGGGCTAAGCGTACACCTGGGCTGGCCAAAATATGGGCAAATCTGCCGCTGCGCGTGGCGCGTTCAATCGCGCGGACCGTGCGTTCAACGCTCCAGCCGCGGTGGGCCCCGGCGCGGTCGCCTAAAGCCTGCCCGTCGCGGCCAATGCTGTGGCGCATGATGTTGGTGCTGACCACTCCGGGCAGAATCAATTGGATTCGGTGGGCGGAACCCTGCCACTCTTCATTTACGGATTCAGCCCACAGGGCGACCGCCGCCTTGCTGGCGCTGTAGGTCGCGAGTTTTTGTTGTCCGAATCGGGCGGCGATGCTTGAGATCACAATCACGTGCAGCCCCCGGCCTTCAGCGCGTTGGGCCAATAGTCGGGTGATTTCGACCGGAGCCCAGTAATTCAGTGCAAACACGCGCTCGGCGTCGCTGCGCGCAGATTCGTCGGCCGTAGCCCAGTGTCCCACTCCGGCATTGAGCACGACAAGGTCGGGCCATCCTACCTCAGTCATGAGCTGGTTTACGGCAGAAATTTGGTCGGCGGAATCGCTCAGGTCAGCCGGAATCCAGTAGTCTGCTACTGTCGGGCCTTGAGTGCGTCGCGAGCTTCCTACTGTCTGCCAACCAAGGTTTTGGTAGTGCTGCAGCAGCCCAAGGCCAATACCTTCAGAGGCTCCGGTGACCCAAATTCTCAATTTGCTCGACATATTTTCAAAGATACACCGCTTGTAGATTGAAAATTCGAACTATATTTGCCACCCGAATCACGGTCATGGCCGTGGGTCGCCCAAAAACACGACACGATGAAACGCACATTTCAACCTTCGAAGCGCAAGCGCGTGAACAAGCACGGGTTCCGCTTGCGCATGGCTTCGGCAAACGGCCGTCGCGTACTGGCAGCTCGCCGCGCACGCGGTCGCAAGCGTTTGACGGTGTCTGACGAGAGCAACCCAAAGGGCTAATGCCTTTTGGATTTAAACCCATTGAAGGTGTTGCGCAAGCAGCACCTTTTTTTTGTGCCTGCGCGAGCTGTTTGCCGCAGGTTGAGACCGATATTTGACTAAGTTCCTGAAGATAATGCCCCGCAACCACGACATTAAGCACGTACTCCTGATTGGATCAGGTCCCATCGTCATCGGCCAAGCATGCGAATTCGACTATTCGGGTTCGCAAGCATCACGTTCGCTACGCGATGAGGGGATTGAGATTTCGCTTATCAATTCGAACCCTGCGACCATCATGACCGACGAGGTCGTGGCCGACCACATATACCTGCTGCCACTTGAGGTCGAGAGTCTTGAGAAGATCCTCAAGGAGCAAAAAATTGATGCCGTCCTGCCCACGATGGGTGGTCAAACTGCCTTGAACCTCTGCATCGAAGCCGACAAGCAGGGACTTTGGGAACAGTACGGAGTGCAAATCATCGGCGTCGACATCGAGGCCATCAACATCACCGAAGACCGAGACAAGTTCAAGAATTTGCTCGACCAGATTGAGATTCCGTACGCGCCCGCCAAAATTGCGACCAGCTACCTCAAGGGTAAGGAGATTGCGCAGGAGTTTGGCTACCCCTTGTGTGTACGTGCGTCGTTCACGCTGGGCGGAAGCGGTGCGAGCTTCGTCTGGACCAAAGAAGAGTTCGACAGCGCACTTCAGCGCGGTTTGGAGGCGAGCCCCATCCACGAGGTTATCATCGACAAGGCCCTAGTGGGCTGGAAGGAGTTTGAGCTCGAGCTTTTGCGCGATTCCAACGACAACGTCATCATCATTTGTTCCATTGAGAACATGGACCCGATGGGCATCCACACGGGTGACTCGATCACGGTGGCTCCGGCAATGACGCTTTCAGATACCACCTACCAGCGCATGCGCGACATGGCGATTAAGATGATGCGCTCGATCGGAAACTTCGCCGGCGGATGCAACGTACAGTTCGCAGTGAGCCCTGACGAGAAGGAGGATATTGTCGCGATTGAGATCAATCCTCGGGTGTCGCGCTCTTCGGCGCTGGCCTCGAAGGCTACGGGCTACCCCATTGCCAAAATCGCGGCGAAGCTGGCGATTGGCTACACGCTCGACGAGCTCAACAACCAAATCACCAAGACCACGACGGCCTACTTTGAGCCGACGCTTGACTATGTGATCGTGAAAATTCCGCGCTGGAATTTTGACAAGTTTGAAGGCGCTGACCGCCGCCTCGGCCTGCAAATGAAGTCCGTAGGCGAGGTTATGGGTATTGGCCGCAGCTTTCAAGAGGCGCTGCATAAGGCGGCCCAGTCGCTCGAAATTCGAAGGAATGGGTTAGGAGCTGACGGCAAGGGCCTGACCGATCAAAAGGTGATTCTACACAAGCTCGAGCACGCCAGCTGGGACCGTGTATTTGTTCTGTACGACGCCATGCAGATGGGGATTCCGCTCCGCAAAATTCACGACATCACGAAAATTGACATGTGGTTTTTGCGCGAAATCGAAGACCTCATGCTGACTCAGCGGCGCCTCGAACAGCACCAACTCGGCTCATTGCCCAGCGATTTGCTGCTCGAGGCCAAGATGAAGGGATTCGCCGACCGCCAAATTGCCCACATGGTGCGCTGCCTCGAGAGCGAGGTGCACGATCTGCGGGTTAAGCTCGGAATCGAGCGCGTCTGGAAGCTCGTGGACACCTGTGCCGCGGAGTTTCAAGCACAAACTCCGTACTACTACTCGACGTTTGAGCGCGGTTCAGGCAAGCCCGGAGCGCTGAGCGCCCGCAACGACAGCCCGTCGAGTGACCGCAAAAAGATCATTGTACTTGGCAGCGGTCCCAACCGCATCGGCCAGGGAATCGAGTTCGACTACAGCTGCGTGCACGGAGTGCTGGCGGCCAAAGAGGAGGGCTTCGAGACCATCATGATCAACTGCAACCCTGAAACGGTTTCGACGGACTTTGACACTGCGGATAAGCTCTACTTCGAGCCCGTATTCTGGGAGCACATCTACGACATCATTCGCCACGAAAAGCCCGTGGGCGTCATCGTGCAGCTCGGCGGCCAGACGGCCCTCAAGTTGGCCGAAAAGCTCGACCGATTCGGAATTCCAATCGTCGGAACCAGCTACCAGTCGCTCGACCTCGCCGAGGATCGCGGACGCTTCTCAACGCTGCTTCACGAGCACGGAATTCCGTACCCGAGATTCGACGTGATAACCCGCCCCGACGAAGCGGTGGCGGTGGCCGAAAAGCTCGGATACCCCATCTTGGTGCGCCCGTCGTACGTCTTGGGTGGCCAGGGAATGAAGATTGTCATCAACCACGACGAGCTCGAGACGCATGTGGTGGAGCTGTTCAAGGACTTCCCCGGCAACCGCGTGCTGCTCGACCACTACCTCGACGGAGCGATTGAGGCCGAAGCCGATGCCATCTGCGACGGCGAAAACGTCTATATCATCGGAATCATGGAGCACATCGAGCCCTGTGGTGTGCACTCTGGGGATTCCAATGCAACCTTGCCGCCGTTCAACCTCGGCGAGCTGGTGATGCAGCAAATCATCGACCATACGCACACCATTGCACGTGCGCTCGGAACCGTCGGACTCATCAACATCCAGTTTGCGATCAAGGACGATACCGTGTTCATCATTGAGGCGAATCCGCGGGCGTCACGTACCGTGCCGTTCATTTGCAAGGCCTACCAAGAGTCCTATGTGAATGCGGCGACCAAGGTGATGCTCGGAACCAAGAAGGTCACCGACTTCACGTTCAACCCCAAGAAGGGCGGTTGGGCGATCAAGGTTCCGGTGTTCAGCTTCCACAAGTTCCCTGACGTGAACAAGACGCTGGGGCCACAGATGAAGTCGACCGGCGAGGCCATCTACTTCATTGATTCACTGCGCGATCCGCTGTTTAGAAAGCTGTACAGCGAGCGGAACTACTACTTGTCCAAGTAAGCCGCCAAGCCTTCGGCGATGCCGAGGCGGGTGTAGCGGGTGCGGGCTTCGAGGCTTGCGCCCTGCTCGGGCCATTGCGCCAGAGCTTCGAAAGCTTTTTGCGCGTCTTCGTAGAGACCTCCTGCGCGGGTTTCACGCAGTATGGCGTTGGCGTCCCCGTCGACGGGGCCAAATCCCCAGATCGGGCGGCCGCTTCCCAGGTATTCAAAGAGTTTTCCCGTAAGGATTCCGCGGTTGTTGGGCAGCTCGGGAATGAGCAGCAGCAGCGCGTCGGCGCCCTGAAGCAGCGCGACGCTTTCGGTGTGCGGAAGGTAGCCTTTGAATTCTACGCTTAAGGGAAGCTCGCGGGTCAATGCTTCGAGGGCGTCCTTAGCCTCTTGGGCCGGGCGTCCGGCAAAAACTAGCTTTAATGAGCCATGCGCGCGGCAGTAGGTGCGCAATGCGGTGTACAGCGCTTCAAGCGGGTAGTCGAGCGTCAGCGTGCCCGTGTAGACCAAGGTGCGCACCGGATTGTTCGGAACTTGGGCGTTGGCTTCGAAGTCTGCCGGATCGTACCCGTTCGGAACCACCACAAACTTGGCGGAATCGCCGTTCAATTTGCTTGCCAGCAATCGTTTGAGGTCGTCAGAAACGGTAAGCACCCGTTCGGCACGCTCGAGCACACTGTGTTCGAGTTCGGTGTCGCGGCGTCGGGCCCAAGCCGACGGATAGAACATCCGGTAGTAGTAGATGTCGGTCCATGGGTCGCGAAAGTCGGCCCACCAGCGAAGTCCACGTCGCTGCAGCTCGAGCCCGATCAAGTGCGTTGAGTGGGGCGGTCCGCTGGTCACCACCAAATCGTACGGCTTGAGGGCGTGCTGCTTCAGCGCCTCGGCGACGGCGTATTGGTTCCAGCCACGGCGCGGGTCAGGTATGAACAGGTTGCCGCGAACCCAACGTGACACGCGCTGAATGGGGCCCGGCTTGCCAGCCTGATTGGCGAATCCGCTGAACGGTACCTCCTTGCGGCGGGTGAGCTTTTGGTAGGTGCCAAACCAGTCCCGGGCGCGGGTGGAGTGAACCGTGATGCCCTCGGCCTCGACTATAAGGCTTTCGTCGCGTAGGGGATAGGTCGCGTAGGCAGGGTCGACCGTGAGGACTTCGACATCGTGGCCGAGCTGTTTGAGTGCTTGGGCCATCTTGAGCCAGCGCTGCACGCCTGGACCACCCGCAGGCGGCCAGTAGTACGTGGCGACTAAGATGCGTTTAGGCACTGCGGCGGCGCTTGAATTCGATCCAAAGGGCGAATCCGAGCGAAGCAAGCAGCAGCAAAGAGAAGCCGCCGTCGAGCATGCTTCCGGTCGTGTAGGTCTCGGGTTCGAAGCGGAACACAACCTCTTTGGTACCCGCCGGGATGACTGCAGCACGCAGCACGTAGTTCACGCGGGCCACAGGGATTTCGACGCCGTCCGCGGTAGCCACCCAGCGCTGACCGGGAACCTCATAGAAGATTTCAGAGAAGACCGCCGTGGAATTTGATGTGAGCCCTTCAACCGCGTAGGTCATCACCTTCGGGTCATAGGCCGTGAGCGTGATGCGTGCCGTGGAATCCGGAGCCTGAGAATTCATCAGACGCTCTGCATCGACACCCTGCTCGACAATGGCCGTTTGCATCGGGTCAAATCCGCTCAACGCAGCCATGGCTTCGTCGGCGTTCGCCACTTGGCGGATTTCGGCGGGGAACCATGCGTTGCCGCACGCACTCATGTTGGGCTGGGCCTGCATGACTCCGGTCTGTTGGTCCTGCATGATGACCCACTTGGTGTTGAGCATGCTAAAGGCGGCGATGTTGCCCTGCGAAAGCTGGCGCTCAATCAGGTCTTGGTAGCGGGCCAGCTTGGCGCCGTGGTAGCCACCGATGCTCTTGTGGAAGTACGACGTGTAGCTGTCGCTCGTCAGGCCGGACGTCGTGTTGTAGACACGGTAGTGCAGGTCAGTGTCTTTGAGAATGAACTCGTCGGCAGGCGTCGGCGCAAAGGCGGCGTTGAATTCGCGTTCGCTGACAAAGTCGTCGGAACCAAGCTGGTCGCGGTCAAAAGTCCACTGGTCGGCCACGACGAGACCCACGAGTGCGGCTGCAAACACGGCAGGCTTGACACGGCCCTTGAGCTGAAGCCAGAGCAGCGCTGCGGCAGCGAGCACAAAAAGAAGGCTGCGCCAAGCGGAACTGCGCATCAAGTTGGCGCGGTCCTCTTCGATGATTCCGAGGTCAAACCCCTGCTGGCCGAGGTTGGCGTCGTTCAAACCTTCAAGTGAGAACAGGGCGGGACCGATGAGGGCTACAAGCAGTGCGATTCCACCTGAAATTCCGGCAGCCATCAAAAGCTTGCGCTGCTTTTGGTCGGCGCTCAGGTCACCTGAAATCCACTGCTGTAGGCCTACAAACCCGAGGTAGGGCACCGTCAAAAAGGCGACCACGAGGGCCATCGACGGCACGCGGAACTTGTTGTACAGCGGCAAGGTGTCAAAGAGCACCCGATTGACCGACTCAAGATTTTTACCCCAGGCAAGTACAAGGCTTACCAGCAGTGCGCCCAGAACCCAGTTGCGGGTGGTTCCGCGCACGGTCAGCAGGCCGAGCACAAATAGAAAGACCGCCACGGCGCCTAGGTAGTAGGCTCCGTTTACGAGGCTTTGGTCGCCCCAGTAGAGAAAGGATCCGCTGTACTGGTTGACGGTTTCGCGAAGGCGTTCGCCGCCCAAACCTTGCTGCTGAAAGATGCGCGATAGGGTTTCGTAGGTTTTGGTGTCGCTGTAGTCCTGCTTGGCTCCGCCACCCATAAGGTTGGGGATGAACAGGTTGAGCGATTCCGTCACGCCGTACGACCACGACATGGCGTAGTCAAAGTCAAGGCCTTCAGCCTTGGCCGCAGGGGCCGCGGTGCTGTCTGCGATTGGAGTGAGGTCCGAATGGCCGCCCCGCATCGTGGCCTTGGTGTACGCATAGGTCGACCACAGGTTGCCGATGTTGGGGCCGATTCCGACCACCGCCGCGCCGATCAGCAGCAACGAGCGAAGCACCCACTGCTTGAGCACGCCTTCGCGCACCGCCGCCACCAAGTATGCTACCGAAACAGCCAGCACTGGAATCGCAGTGTAGTAGGTGATCTGAAAGTGATTGGATTGGATGCTCAGCCCCGTGGCCAACGCCGCCACAAAAAAACCGAGCGCAGTGCGGCCGCGGTAGGTGAGGAGCACGCCGAGCACCAAAGGAGCCATATAGGCCGCCGTGCGAATCTTGGCGTTGTGCCCAGCCGCCAGCGAAATGATAAAGAAGGCGCTGAATCCGAAGGCCACGGCGCCGGCCACGCTCAACCATGGGTCGACTTTTTCGCCGCGAAGCAAAAAGAAGAATCCGAGCATGAGCAGAGCGACGATGTACACACCAGACTCGTGCACGAGTGCTTTTTGGAGGCCAACTTCAATGTAGCGAAGTACATTGTTCGGGTAGAACGTCGACATCTGAAAGGTGGGCATACCACTAAACATGGCGTTGGTCCACAGCGGCTCTTCACCTTTTTCGGTCCGGTAGTCCACGATTTCTTTGCCCTTGGCAATTCCCAACTTGATGTCGTCTTGCGGAATTTGCTTGCCCTGAAAGACCACAGGCGCAAAGTAGATGAAGTTGAACGCAATTAGTGCGAGGACGGGATAGAGCCACGAGCGGCTGGCAGTTCGAAGAACGTCATTCATAGTGCGCAAGTTTACGGCAAAATGATGGACCACATTCGCACTGCGGCTCAGCTTCCGCGGATTAATTCCCCTAAGTTTGCACTTGAACTAAGTTGGTGAACCTTGGGTGTTGTCGTCCGTCAAAGCAGTCTAGTAAGCATTTTTGGCCTCGCAGGGGTCGGAGTCGCTGCATTGACGGCGTTTTGGCTGCTCCCATTGGCCTTTCCTGACCGCCCTGAGGACTACGGTCTTTTGCGCTGGATCATTTCTGTGGCTACCATTTTGGGCCTCGTGCTGCATGCGGGGCTTCCGCAGACGGTCATTACGTTTGTTCCGCGTTGGAATGCGGTACAGCGTGCCCAGTTTTTTACCTACGGATGGGTGGTAATCCTCACCCTCACCGCGTTGGCGGCCGGAACCGTAACGCTCTGGCTGTGGCCTTGGTTTGATGGGTTCAACCTAGACACGGAACTTGGTTTAACGACGACCCTTGCGGTGATCCTAATGGCTGCCGCGTTCACCCTGCACGAGTGGTACCTCGGTTGGTTTACCGCAAATGGTCGTATTGCATTGCCCCAAATTGTGAAGGATTTTGGACGAAAGACGAGCCTGCTCTTGGCGGTGGTCGTGTACCTCATCTGGAAACCCGAATTGTCTGTCGTGATCTTTGGGTTGGCGTTGTGGTATGTGGTGCTAACCGTGGGTCTTGTCCTGGTCTATCACCGCACGGTGCACGAGCCGTTGGGGTCGCTTCAGGCCCAGCCAGAGGGCCAG
>CAIJMB010000228.1 GCA_903821715.1 uncultured Flavobacteriales bacterium | reverse complement strand
GTAATAGCTAATGCGATTTCGCTCCGTTCAGGGCAATGGACTCATTGCCCTGTTCTTTTCACAATTTCTTGGCTTGACATATTCAGCGCAGTGCCAAATAAGCATTACAAACGGTTTAAGTCATTTTCATTCCACTCTAGAAACAACAGGAGTGATCTCGATAAAAAACCTAACAGAGCACCCGAGTAAAGTACTAATCTATCAGGACAGCGTTTTTGGGATCCAACATCCTGTGAAAATTGCAAGTGAGGTTTGGTTAGAGCCGTTTGAACGACGAAGCGTCCGTTACGACTGGCTATCAACCGACTCATCAAGCCAATGTCGCCGCGTGTACATAGAGCCATATCTCGATAGTGCCACAGCAACCAATCACCCAGGACATATAACCCTGAGAATATCAACCCGGTATGCGGTGGACCTGTACCGGGGGAGGATCGCCGATGACCTCGAAATCCATTGGACTCCTGACGGAGTGCGCGTACATAACCGCGGCGGTGATTTTTGGGCCGGTGCATGCTACCCGATGGACGGTAGAATCCGCGGAACGCCACGTCTTGCGAGCGGAGTCCTTCGTCCGGGCGATGTGCGAGTTTGGAGCGTTCCTACTGATGCCGACGGCATTTGGCTTGAACGCGTCGACGGCCATGTGGTTGCAAGTCCAAAGCCGTGAGTTTCGCACTCTGGTGGGCCTTGGTCTCGCTCCCAGGCGGAATCTGGCCTAGCTTTGGCACGTCAGGGGTTTACGGCGCCACCCAATGGTGGGTACAAACCCCGAACTTACCCGCAGGACGACCCCAAATAAGTGTACAGCACGGGCACTGGTCACTCCGCTACGGCACCCAAGCTCAAGGTTGGGGATGGCAGCTTCAGTCCCGGTACATGGGGATATGGTGGTCGCCCGACAAGGCGTTGGGCTTATCGGGACAGTACCGCGGCACCTATCGAGGTTCCCAATGGGACCTTGGGGCAGCCTGGTCCCCCCAAGGTTGGACCGCTCGAGGGCACTGGAAGGGTCTGAGCGCAGTTCGCACCTACCAGAAGCAGTTCGGACTGGGCTACCAACTGGAATCCACCAAGGTGGACGTCCAGTGGGGCCCTGCGCTGCGCAGCTTCGGAATTCGCCACGGCGACCTGGAATGGCGGCGGAGTACTAGCGCAGTGGGAATAACCGATCTCGTACGCCTACGCAGAGGCCATAGTACTGCAGAATGGCGAAGCACTAACCTTGAACACCATAGCCAGCAACAGATCGGATTTCGCACATGCTGGGGGCCGAATCGGTTGGGAATACAAATGGTCGCGAACAAGGACTTGACGCAGACCCTCGCCCGAATAAGCTACAGCCAAACCAAGTGGGGCACGGCGACATTGGGATATTCTGGAAGGCAAGCAATGATTCGATACCATCTGCCCGACCGGGGAAGCTTTCGCGGAAGCTTTGTCGAATGGGGGCCAGTAGCCCAAATTCACGCGGTACACCGAGGCCGCGGGCTTGCCGCGGTGTGGAACCCTAAAAGCAAGCAGCTCAGTCTTCAAATTTTTGCGCGCCACCAGTTTGCGCCCAAGCACAAATCAGAACCGGTTCCGCAGCGAGAAGAGATCACACCTTGCTGGCTAGACGTCACGTACACCTTCGCCGGACAACCACCAAACGTAGAACTGCAGCTCCACGGCACCAGCACCTACCGTGTCGTCCTCATTCCGCAAAACCGGCAGTGGAAGGACCACGTTCCGCCCGGGCGCTATGCAGTCACGGGTTCGGCGCCCAAGGGATGGAAGCTCGAGCTTCCCGCGGACAGCATCACCCTTGCTCCGGGCACTACAAGCCCAGTTTGGATTGGGCTAAAGCCCCACGTGACCCAGATTCGGTGGGTTAGCGATCCAAGTGAATCGTCGGAATGAGGTAGCCCACGGCTGCCCCCACGACGGTTCCGATAACGACGTCTGAGGGGTAGTGCTTGCCCGCCTCAACCCGCTGCCACGCAACATATGCTGGAACCAGCGCTGCCGCCGACCAAACCACCGGGGCCCAGCGAGAGTCGGGATGCATGTCGCTCCACACTTTGGCGGCAAAAAAAGTATTGCAGGCAGTGAGGCTGGCATGGCCCGAAAAAAAGGACTTGCGCGCGTCGGCTTCCATGCGTTCCGCCAAAGGCGCCCCGTCGTAGTACACAAACGGCCGATTGCGGCGGACCGAATTCTTCACGGCGTCCGACAGCATCAAAGTGCTCAGGTTGGTCTGAAACCACATGCTCCCCAAGACCACTGCGTCACCAAAGCGGCGGTCGGCATGGGTGTGCGCAAGGGCGGTGAGGCCGGCGGTTCCGAATGCGGTAAACAGCGCGTAGTCCGATCGCTTACCAGCCGACTCGTCCCATCGATTGAGCGCCACACGGTCCCAACCCACGGCCTGGGGCGACCCCAACGTGGCGAGCTCGAATTCACTGAAGCCGCGGTGCTGGGACGCGGCATACGCGTTCCAACCCAAAAGGGCGGCGTTTGCTCCGTAGGTCAGCCCATCCGTGCGCATGCTGAGGCGGTACGGAATCTGAGCCCACGCAAACTGGGTGGCTAGCAGCGCGCTAGCGAGAACGAGGCGACGAATCATACGGTTCTAGTACTGAACCTGCAAGGTATGGCGCTCGCTGCCAAGCTCGTCCTGCACATTGAGCACGTACCAACCTGCAGGCAATCCGCCAAGGTCAAAGTGCTCAAGGTCTGACCCTGATCGCATCCATCGTCGAAGCACGCGGCCTTGGGCATCGACGAGCACAAGCTGTCCCTTTGCTGTAGGGCGATCCAGCCAAAATCCGTCAAGCGCAGGATTGGGAAACACGCGCGACGTGGCGGCAACTAGCTCCGTGGCTGAAAGCGTGATCTGTGGCTTCGCGAGCTTCTCGCTGGTATACAATCGGTACCCACCCGGAGCCAGCGACAGCGAAGCAACCGGATCGGTAACCACAATGGAATCGCCTGTGAAGTACTCGTACCAGGTTCCGACCTTCGTAAACGCCGGGATGGCGCTCTGCGTAGTCACCGCGAAGTTGCCGAGGACGACCGCATCCATTCCCGGACTGTTGAAAATCATCCGCTTCACTGAACCGGCAAGGCTGTGGCTGAAGGTTCCGTCCCTGAATGTTGCGGGATGGGCGCGGCGCACATTAAAGATCGCTGCGGTTACGTCGTACAAGCGGCGGCGTTCCGGAACCTGGTAGTAGTTCCAAAGGATCGGTTTGTTGCAGACACGGCAGGGGTTGTTGATGGACACGTCGTAGCCCAATTCGCCGAACATCCAGACCATGCGGGGCCCTGGTATTAGGTAAGCAAACAAATTCACCGCTTCGGCCCGACCCAAGCCAGTGGCTAGTGACCGAGGATTGTGGTTGGGATTGGACTGGTTGCCGTACGTGTTGACTTCGTACATCAGTCGCTCTTCGTCGTGGCTCTCGGGGTACGAAACCAGACTCGGCTGCGACCATCCGCGCGAACCGTGATAGGCCCATGAGAAGTTGCTCTGACTATGGCCAGCGCCAGCTTGGTGAAAATTGTAGGTCTGATTACCCCAAAGCATAAAGCCGTAGTCCGAAAGAATCTTCTCTTCGTTGTTGTTGCACCAATGCTCCAAAATCAGATGCGCATTGGGGTTAATCGCCCAAATTGTGTCACCCATTCGCTTAATTAAATTCTGGCGGATCGCAGAAAAATCGGTCTGAGCATTGACAAATCCCTTGGTAAAGTCAAAGCGAATTCCATCAATACGGTACTCCTCAAGCCAAAAAGTGGTTACCCGATCCACGAAGTCCTTCGTCGCCTGCGACTCATGGTTGAAGTCGTACCCCCAGCAGTACGCCGGGTGCGGACATACCGCATTAAACCATGGATTGTTGGCCGCGGGACGGTTGTTGGCGGAATCCCAGTACATCGCGAGCAGGGGGCTCTGACCAAAGGCGTGGTTGAATACCATATCAGCAATTACTGCTATGCCCTTGCTGTGGCACGAATCCACGAACTCTTTAAACTTCTCGGGGGTGCCGTAGTACTTGTCTAGCGCCATGTGAAAGCTCGGATTGTAGCCCCAGCTCTCATTGTTCTCAAACTCGTTGTTGGGCATAAGTTCGATGGCATTGATTCCGAGGCGCTGCAAATAACCTAGCGTGTCGATGAGCGCTTGGTAATTGCGGGCTGCGATGAAATCTCGAACGAGCAACTCATAGATGATGAGGTCCGCCTTACCGGGAGGGGCGAAGTTGGTATTCTTCCAAACATACTCGGTTTTACCCGGGCGCATTAGTGAACAAAATCCTGTGGTCTTACCCGTCGGATAGGGATGCAGGCCCGGCCAGGTGCCCGCTGGAATACCCGCATCTGCACCCGGATCAAGCACCAGTTCAGCAAACGGATCCGCAATTTTGATCGCCCCGTCAATCCAATACTGGTACGCGTAGGTTTGGCCCGGAGTCACTGAAATCTGAATCCAAAACCGTTGACCGTCCACACTCTTATTCATGAAGTGCGCGGTGTTGGGCAAAAAATTATTGAAATCCCCAAGGAGGTAGACAAACTCTTTACCGGGAGCTCGAAGAACCAAACCCACCGTGCTATCGTTCAAATAGTTAGCCCCGTCCACCCAACCTTGAGGGACCGATGCAACCATCTGAATCGGATTACTCACGTAAGTCAACGTATCATAGGCAGTAGACGTCCCAGAAGTCGCCTCGAGCACCACCGTATGCTGGCCAGACTGCGTCACTAACAAATCGTAACTCAATGAGGTTGCATTCAAGACCGTGGTCTTAAGCGCCCCGTTGTCATAAATCTTGAGCGTTGCGCTTTGGTTCGATGCCGCCACCAGCGAAATCGTATCGCCAATTTCGGCAATCTGAGGGCCTGAGGGCGCAAAAAATGCCGCGAGCAACCCGGCATTCGCGGGATATATTGGGTAGTAGATGTCTGAACCGTCGGCATTGCGCCCCACCACGGTTCCGGCGGCGTTTCGAAACACAAACGCCAGCTCCTGCACCTGAGTTCCCGTCGGAAACCCATAAAACGTCGGAATATGGTACTTAATCCGGTGCTGGTTGCTTCCCAAATCGGTCATCAGCACCTTTGCGGTAGGCTGCCCCCAGGTTCCCTGCACAAACTGCCAGTTGGTGGGCGACGTAGAGGTCGAAGTAATCAACCCGGCGTGGGCGTATACGGGAGTGGTTCCGACCAATGCCCCATTGCCCTGAGCCGCATTGTACACGATGGTAACGGTATCGTTTTGGGTCGGAAAAGCCGGCGTTACGCTCAAAATTTGCGCGGAACCTGCGGTCGCGCCGACCAAAGCCAAACCTAGGAGTAGTTTTCTCATAGCCTAAAAGTAGTAAGCGTACTGCGTACACTTAATAAAAAATCTTCGAAATCCCCGTAGATTTCACTTATGAAATCGTTTTTAACCGCAATTCTTGCCATACTTACCCTTGGTGCGCATCAACTTTCGGCCCAAACGCCGCGGATCGAATTCGAGCTCGGCTACTTGCGCACCTGGCACGGTGACGACGTGGTGACTCGCCGCGACTGGATTCAGGTTCCCGGAACCTGGCGCGACCCCAGCACCCTTCCCGGCCAGAGCCAGTACGCCTTCACCTTTCGCGATACCGCGTGGGCCTACCGCTTCAACCACAACCATCCGATGTTCGCGACGCGCATTCGCCTCGGAACACGTCCCGAGGCCCCCTGGCAGTTCTTTCTGATTCAATCAGCGATGTGGAACTCGTGGCACCAGCTCTCTTTCATGCTCGGGGCCGAAGCCAGCTACCGCCCCAACGACCGGTGGCGATTCGCACTCCAGGCTGGAGGCCTTTCTGGCTACCACCTCGTCCATACACTCCAAAATTCCGCGCTGCTTGCCGTCGACGGTCCCGACGGCGGAGTCTTTGCCGGCGCCAACCTCACTGCGGACTACCAAATCACGAAGCATTGGCGCGCCCGACTCGCGGGCAACCACCTGATCGCTGGCCTCGGACTGTACTATGCCTGGTCCCCTAAAGCGGATCCAGCACCACGTAGCGAACCCAGGTAACCGACGGCTGGACACTGCGGTCCGCCACGTCGTACCAGGCGCGAATGCGCAGCGAAGCCAAACCTTCCCACGCCAATCCCAAGCCCAGCAACTGAGGTTGCTCCCGGTACCACGTGCTTGGATCCTCAGGATTCCGGCTCTGAAAAATCCCTTGCCCTAGCGGAGCCCGAAAATTCTCAGCCTGCCAGTAGCTAGCCTCCACGCGAAGCTTAGGGCTTGCCGTCACCGACACCTCGGCAGAGGTTCCGAAGCCCTGAGCCTCAGGACCAAAGCGCTCCAGCGGATCCGCGTAGCGCAGATGCGCAGCACGCAATTCAACAGCACCTAATGAGGCCTGCCCCATCAGACCGTAGTTCAAGCGGTTGCCATCCGTCGCAGGCGACGAATCAATTTGCCCCCCCACATGGTGGTACTGAAGCACCCCCTCGAGGCGCGCATGTTCGCCGACCCAACCAGCCGTCGCACCGCCGTGAATTTGTTCTTTGAACGGACTTCCGTAGTCAATGGCCGTCAACCATTCCGCCCAATAGTGGGCGCGGAACCGCTTAAAATCACTGGTCCCGCTCAACCCGTACACCACCGGAACGGCGTAGCGCAAATCCGGATTCAACAGCTGCCGCGGAAGCCCGTGCCCCCTATCGGCGATGCTACCAAACTGAATCTGGTAGCCAGCACCCTGAGCACGAAGCGCCACCCACGGCAGCAACTGCGGCGCAGCCCCAAAACTTTGGTTGGCCATCACCCCTAGTTCGGCGCTACGACCATTCTTGAGCTCATACCCTCTACGCAGCCCAACCAGGGCGCCAAAACGCGTGCGACCTTCCTCGGCGGGGTGAAAAAATTCGGTATTCCTGATGTAGCCCAGCACCTCAGGCCTCCAAGCGGAATCAAGCGCTCGGGACGCAAAGCGATCCAGCGCCGCCGGGGCCGCAACCTGCGCGACGGCATTCCACCCAAGTAGGGATAGGGCGAAAAAAAAGAGGCATAGCCGCGGGTGCATGCCTCAAAAGTACGTGCCCAAGGCGGGAATCGAACCCGCACGACCATCACTGATCAAGGGATTTTAAGTCCCTCGTGTCTACCTATTTCACCACTTGGACGAGTGGAGCGCGAAAATACGGCGCGATTCCGCAGAAAATCCTAACATCTTGGTAACATTCCGCGAAAACCACCACGGTTCCGATCAGGCAAATTCAGATATTTGAACATGCCTGCCCGACCGCACTACGCCCAATCTTGGGAAGACCCACGCCTGCTCCACAGTTTGTGGGATCGGTACCCCGCAGACCACTATCACCTCATCGCATCGGGCGGTGACCACGCTCTAGACTTGGCCCTCCGTGGCTACACCAACCTGGATCTCTACGACTTAGAG
>CAIJMB010000227.1 GCA_903821715.1 uncultured Flavobacteriales bacterium | reverse complement strand
CGTACTCACCCTGCTCTTCTGGAAGCGGATTAACAAAGCCGCCTAATGGGAGATTGGGATATGGTCGTAGTCGAAGTCGGCGGGCCAATTTGGTGGGCCGGCTACGGTATCCTCGCCTTATTTTTTCTAGTTTTTTTCACTGTGGCGCCCCGAGCGGGCCACCCCAAGTTTGCCCAGTGGGAGAAGATTTTAGGATGGACCATTCTCGCCAACCAGTCGTGGTACTGGTGGATGGCCTTGGCCGACGGAACCTTCAACGTCCGCGAGTCGCTACCCCTTCACATGTGTAGCTTTAGCCAGTTTTTGCTCTTTGCGCACCTGGTGCTCAAGCAAAAATGGGCCTTGCCGCTCGTTGCGTTTTGGGGTCCTTTGGGCGGAATCCAAGCCTTCCTCACCCCCGCGCTCGAATCGTCGACCACCATTGGTTATGTCACCCAGTTTTACACTGCCCATTCGTCGGTGGTGGTGATTCCGCTCTACCTCATTATTCGAGGGGGAGAGCGACTGCCGCGCGCTCTCTTTTGGCGCGTCATCGGCATCACCAACTTGGTCGGATTCGCGATGATGGCGGTTAATGCCGCACTCGGATCAAATTACTGGTACGTGAACCAGCCTCCCCCGGTGGACCACCCGCTGGTGCAGGGCGCTTGGCCGTACTACCTCATCGGAATCGAGGGGGCCGTCATCGCCCTTTTTGCGGGCCTGTTTATGCTTCTTAGAGGTTATCGAGAAGCCGCAGCGCCTCACGCCGGCTAAGTCCGCTCAGTTCCGGGTGAGCATCGACCCACTGCCGTACCCATCTGGGGTTCGTCTTTCCGTAGTCGCGCAGTGCCCAGCCGATTGCCTTGCGGTGGAAAAACTCCGCGGAGCGCGTGTGCGCACACAGCGCCTCATCGAGCCGTTCCGTGTGCGTTGTGCTGCGAAACCCCAATTGGCAAATTATCGCCGTACGGTTTAACCATAGATTTTCGTGGTACACCCACCGTTGGACGGTGGGCCAAACCTCCTCGGGGTGCCGCTGAAGCAGAACCCCAACACCGTGCACCGCAATGGTGTCGACACTGTCCCACCAACTCTTGGTGGTGATCCAGGACTCCAGTGAGGCCAGGGCTTCGTTCGGAGCCCAGTACTTGGATTCAGCTTTGAGCAGGTCGCAGGCAAGGTACTGTGCCTCTCGGAAGGGCTGTGTCCACAGTTCATTAATGTATGGAATGGCGTTCGATTTTCGGGGACGGTTCTCCCAATGGCGGCGTTGAATTTCAGAGCGCAAGGGTTTCGGAACACCTAAAAATTCGAAGTGGTCCTTCATGTAGGCGGCCATGTTCCGGGCGAGGTTGGCGTTTTCTGCGCGAAGTAGGTCGGAATAAGTCTCCGACGTCCAGGAACTTGCAAGCGGCAACTCGGAATTAGTCATTTCTTAATGTTTATTATGCGGGCTGTGCGTAGTTTTGCGTGATGCGCAGGCTAATGTTATTTCTGATTGTGCTTTGGTCGTACGAAATGTCCGCCCAAAGCTACTTTAGTTCGAATGCTGCTGCGCAGAAGCTCGAAACGCACCAAACCAGGCTGAGTGAATTGCATTTAAAGTTGCTATCTCGCGAAACCCCCAAAGGCGGTTTTGAAGCACAGTGGAAGAAAGTGTACAATGAAACACTCAATCTAGAAGGAATCTTGGCATGCGCTGATTCTGAGTGGTACTATAACCAATTCGAACCTCAATTCTACCGCACGCACGAATCTTCGGGCTCAGATCCTGAAGATTTTTTCAATGAGCTCACGCGCTTGGTCGCGCTCACGTCGTACAAGTATGAGGTGATTGTTGCGGACTATGAGGGTAAGGGCTGTGCGTCGGACGGCGTCCGCCGAGCTGTTCGTGAGGGCAGGGCAGCCCATGAACGACTGCGCCCGGCACTCAAGGGCATCGCAGAGGGGAATCGTTAATCAAGCCACGTATCAGCAAGGGCGACACGGTCCTCGGCGGTGAGGCCAACTTGCGTCACTCGCTCTCCAAACGACAGGCCTACTTCACGGCAGTACGAAAGCATCCGCTCTTGTACGAAGAGCTCCTGATTTTCTACAGTGTTCATTTACAGGCTTTTTATGTTCGCAAACAAAGCAAGTGGATTTATGTAGCCCGGCG
>CAIJMB010000226.1 GCA_903821715.1 uncultured Flavobacteriales bacterium | reverse complement strand
CGCCCAACACCAGGGTGTCGAACAACTTTTTCAGCTCATCATAGTCCAGCTCGCGTCCGCCAGCTGAGACGGTGAACGATATAATACTGTCGTTGGTCAGTTCCATGTCGGGCATCATTCCGAAGCGGTCGCTCAGCGCGAGGCGGCCGATGACCACGCGGCTCCAGCGGCGGATCAGGGCGTCGGTCTCTTCTTGCGGAATCGCCAGGTAGGCCTCCATTTCGTCAAGGGCGATTTCCCAGCGCAGGCGAAGTCCGGCGTTGGGGTGGTCGGGCCAAATGGAACGAAGCTGGGGCAAGTCGGGTGGCGCGTCCGCGGCCGTAAACAGGCGGCCGTAGTCGCGTAAATGCTCGGCGGGTTGCCCAGTGAGCAGCTCGGTCCAAAACTTCGGAACCAGCAGCGCCCCACAAAACGGCGGAGCCTGGTAAAACTTGGACCCGGTAACCATGAGCATCACCCCTTTTGAGAGCAACTCGTGCACTAAAGCAGGGTGCGTGCGAAACTGGCACATGTCAACAACCCACATGACACCTTCGCGGAACTCGTCGATGATGTCGAGGTCGTCCTTGATTCCGGACTTGGATCCGAACACCAGATTGCCCACGATGGGCTGACCGGGGCGGGCTGCAATAATGTCGCGAATAGCCTGCTTGCGGTCGGCGATATGGCCACTGATTTCGCGGGCTGGCAAAAACTGAACGTCGACGTGAAAAGAGTCCGTGACGAGGTCGCCCTTGGGCACCGCCTCACCGTACTGGTTGGTGTTTGCGTAGTACATGCCCTCGGCGGCCAAAATCGAACCTGATCCAAGCTCTTCGGGGCAACTCACGATGTTGGTTATCGTTTGACCGGGATGCAGCATGGACTGCATCAGCAGCGGCCAGTACATCATGTCGCTTCCCGATGGACCGTAGTAAATGTGGAACTCGTCGCCGCGGCCGCCGTCAAAAAGCGTTTGCATCCGCTTGGATTGTTGGCGAATCCATGCGGCGTCCTCAGAACTGCGGTAGTCCCGCACAAAGCGCTCGGCGCTGCGGTGGCCGTCGGGAGTAAGGGTTCCGCACGTGCACGACCCGCGCATCAGCAGGCCCTCATACTTCATGGGGTGCAGGTGGTACTGGTTGGCACCGGTCTCAGTGCGAATTGCGATGCGTTCGTCGCAGCCTGCCAGAAGTAGTTCTTCAATCATTTTTTATACGGTAGGCCCGATGCTTCAAGCCGTTACTCTGTTCAATGGTGAGCCAGCCAAAGTGGCTGTCGTGCACGAGGCGCGCTTCAGATTGGCCAATTTGGCGCACCAGTGCTTCTTCGGCCTCAAAATGGCCGGTAAAGTCGTGTTCGCCGGAGTAGGTGTGGCGCTCACCTTCGAGGATGCGGTCTGCTGCAGGTTGCGTGCGGTACCATGCGCCCTCACCGATTCCGCCCAAATAGATCGAATCATGCGGAACCCCTTGGGGCCGAACCGAGGGCTCATCGAGCTTGCCCACAACCTCATCGCGGTGCAAATGTCCCGTCTTGCTGCGGCTAAACGAAGCAAAAATATTGGAGGTTACGTCCCACCAGGCTTTGATCAGGGGGGCCTGCTTCCATTCGGCGTGGCCGTTGCGCCACTCCATGTAGCGCTCGCCATCTTGGGCTGCGGCAAGCACATTAAAGTACGGGGTTGGCGCAGTGTACGTTACCGGCCTCTTGTAGCGCGAGTAATGGGCTGGTTCATGGTCAATTCCCGCGAGAAGTGACGTTTGCACAAACCGCGCGCAATTGGTTTGCTTGGGGTCGAGTCCATGGTAGCCAATGAGTCCGCCATGCTGCAGTTCGCGTGCTTTGGCCTCGACCTTGTGCACATCGGGGGTGTAGTACACGCTTAACTGAAGTAAGCCTTCGCCATGGGTGGTTGCCGATTTGGCGTCTAGTTCGCGGCAAATGGCTTCAATGTTGGCCAATCGG
>CAIJMB010000225.1 GCA_903821715.1 uncultured Flavobacteriales bacterium | reverse complement strand
GCCAGCATTGAGCGCGGCCACCCCTTGATCTCGGTGCCATTCCCACGGACTGCTCACAAAAACAGCATCGAGTCGTTCTTTTTCAAGCATTCGGCGGTAGTCTTCGGGGCCGTTCCCGTACACCTTGGGCGCCTTACGGCCGGCCTTTGCAACCATATCAAGCGCAGATGCCATCATATGTGCTTGCGGATCAGCCAAAGCAACGATTTCGACATCACTGCGCTGGAGCATGAGCTCCAGATGGTTTTGGCCACGCAATCCGGTAGCGATGAATCCCAGACGCAGTATCGGTTTTACCTCAGGCGCAAGGGCGTAGAGGTAGGATGGCAGTAGCGTGGCACCGGCTGTTGCGATGCTCGTGGTACGTAAAAAGTCACGTCGGTTCATGGTTAACGGCATTTAGGTCCGCTCAAAATACGCCCAAACGTGGGCTTGGTCCGCGGCGAAGGTCATTCCGATCCATTCGCTGCCCAATGCGTCTACGCGGAGTGGGATTCCTTGGGCGATCCCTAAGCGCACTGCATCGGGAATGCCAAATTCACCGGAATCGGTTCCGCCCGAAGGCCACCACTGCAGCGTGTCCGAGTTGAACAACCATGCGTTCATCGAAACTAATGGGTTCCCCAAAATATCAATATCGGCACGCGTCAGGCCTTCGCGCTCGGTAATCCCGGTGAGCAGTCCATTGTCGCAACGGTCGAGAAGCGCTCGGTTGACGGGCCCGTGGGGAGAACACACCGCGCTCAAGCGGTAGGCGAGTGCCCCGATCCAACCGCGTTCCGCGTAGGGTTTCGCGCTCTGCCACAACGATCCGTAGTAGTCGTCACCATTGCCCACGGCCCATGTCTCGCAACCCAAATCTAAAGCCCGAAGCATTCCAAGGCGTAGCGCGTGCCCCGTCCCGTTGGCCGACTCTTGCACCACAAAATAGACGGGCATGGGCCAATTTTTGGTCTCCCAAATGCCAAGGTGATCAGGGCGAACGACAAGTACTGCACAGTCAAATCCTGCATCGGCCGCATCTCGGACGCTCCGCTCTGGGATGCATGCGCCCTGTGCGTCCACTGCCACCAGTTGCTTGGGCCCACCAAAACGGGTTCCGTGGCCCGCGGCGAGCAGAATGAGGGCTAGGTTCACCGAGTGGAGGGCATTTTAGTTGTTCGTTGCATTCGTCAAATAAAAGCTTGGATTGGCACTATTTGGCAATTCTTTGAACGGCCTCGGGAACCTGTTCTACTTCAATGTGAGCTTGAACGTGGTAAGCCCCTGATACCAAACTGCCTAAAAAGCAAAAGCCCCGCCAATCTGGCGGGGCTTTTTTTATTCGAAGTCCTTGGACAATTAGGCCGCGGGCGTCGCAACCACCGTGAAGGTGATGGTGATGTCGTCTGAAAGAACGTAGTCTTTTACGAAGTGCTTCCAGCTCACGCCGTGCTTTTGGCGGTCAAAAACCAAGGTACCGGTGAAGCTCACACCTGACTCAGAAACGGTCATGTTGGTGATTTCGAGCTCCTCGTCTACGGTCACACCTTTAACCGTCAATTTGCCAGTAACCTTGTCAGTCGTAGCGCTTAAGATTTCAAATGTAGCAGTAGGGAATGAATCAGTTCCGAAGAAGTCGTCGGTGCTCAAGTGGCCCACGAGGTCCGTCGCGCGGCCGCCGTCTTGGTCCTTGTACGATGCGCTATCGGTTGGCCAAATGCTGGTCATGTCGATGGTGAAGGTTCCGCCAGCAAGAACGCTATCGGCAACTTCTACAGAGCCAGAGGCGAGTTTCACGGTACCGTTGTGACCGTATACGCCGATAACTTCACCCTTCCATTCTACGTTGGAAGCGGCTACGTCTACGGTGTAAGCGGCTGTTTCAGTTGCAACCACTTCTTCAGCGTTGTTGGAGCATGATGCAGCAACCAGTGCGATGGCGGCGGCAGCAAAAATTGATTTGTTCATAGTTTTTATAGTTTCGTTTTAGTGGGTGCAAATATACACGTTTAAACACACAAAACAATTTTTGGCGTTTCTACCAGGTTCCGACGCACGATTCGCCACTATTTGGTCTGAAAAACTCGGCGCTCCAACCAGATCGTTCCATAGGGCAGGAGCGAGGCTAGGCCAAACGCGGCGACGCGTCCAAAGCTCCACTGTTCGCGAATCCAAACGGCTAAGAGCAGGATGCAAAACGCAACAAAGAGCCCTCCATGGGCCGCACCCACTATTTTATTGGGCCATAAAACTCCGAAACCGTACTTCAGTGGCATCGTCGCACCGAAGGCTAAGTAGCTAATGCCTTCAGCCACAGCGATTTTGCGAAAAAGCGAAACAAGATTCATAGAGTGAGCTATTTACCAATGCAAAAACGTCCAAAAATGGAACCGAGCAGATCATCTGCCGTGACTTCACCTGTGATGCTTCCCAAGTGCCGAAGGGCATCGCGAAGGTCGTAGGCGACGAGTTCGCCACTCGTGCCTAGCACAAGACTCTCGCGAGCACGCTGTAACGAGTCGATACTCGCTCCAAGTGCCTCAGCGTGACGCGCATTGGCAATAAGTACATCTCCTTCGGGG
>CAIJMB010000224.1 GCA_903821715.1 uncultured Flavobacteriales bacterium | reverse complement strand
GCCTTATCAGCATTGGGAAAGTTGACATTGAGGCAGACTCCCTCAGGCAGCCCGTGGGTCAGCGCATCCTGGGCAATCTGCTTGAGGTAGGGCTCTACGGGGCGAAAGTCGGCGTCCCATTTGTAGTCAAGTAGGCTGAATCCAATGCTGGGCACGCCCTGCATGGCGCCTTCGACGGCGGCAGACATGGTTCCGCTGTAAATCACGTTGACGCTGGCGTTGCTGCCGTGGTTGACGCCGCTCACGATGAGGTCGGGCTTGCGGTCCTTGAGCACCTCGTGCACGGCCAACTTGACGCAGTCCACGGGGGTTCCGCTGCAGGCGTACTCGGTTTGCGGACCCGCATCGATGCTCATCGGCTTCAGTCGGAGTGATTCGTGAAGGGTTATCGCATGGCCCATTCCGCTCTGCGGACTGTCGGGCGCCACGACCACCACGTCACCTAACTGGTTCATTGCGTGGATCAAAGTGCGGATTCCGGGCGCCGTAATGCCGTCGTCGTTGGTCACTAAAATGAGGGGTGCTGACATGTGTGCAAATTAAGCGGTCAGGCCTTGCACCGGGAGGCACAAGATTTGTACTTTTCCACCCACTTATCGACCAAACCGCAATGATTATTATCCTCCTCCTCTTTATGGTTTTGGGCTTCGCCGTGCAGGCCCGCTTGAAGAACCGCTTCAAAAAGTACTCAGAGAGCTACCTCACGAGTGGCTTGTCGGGAGCCGAAGTGGCCCGCCGCATGCTCGACTTTTACGGGCTGCACAGTGTTCAGATCATCAGTGTGCCTGGCAAACTGTCTGACCACTACAATCCTGCCAACAAAACGGTCAATTTGTCACCTGAGGTCTATGAAGGCCGCAACGTTTCAGCCGCCGCCGTTGCCGCCCACGAGTGCGGACACGCCGTGCAGCACGCCACCGCCTACACATGGTTGACGATGCGGAGCAAGATGGTTCCCGTCGTAAACATGAGTGGCCAAATCATGAACATGGTGTTCTTGTTCTCGATCTTCGGGATGAGCATTCTCGGCCTTGGTTGGGATCAAGCCCTTATCGTGCTCATCGTAGCCCAAACGGTGCTGGCCACGTTTGCCGTGGTCACCCTACCCGTCGAGTACGACGCTTCGCGCCGCGCCCTTGTGTGGCTTCAGGGTGCCGGAATCACCGACGCCAGCAACCATCACCAAGCTGAAGACGCCCTCAAGTGGGCTGCCCGCACCTACCTCGTGGCTGCCGCCGCAGCCGTAACCCAGCTGCTGTACTACATCATGCTGTACATGGGCCGCCGCGACTAAGATGACGCTCCGCCCCTACCGTCCCACTGACGCCGAATCCATTTTGGCGATTTACGGGCCCGTGGTGGCGCAGTCCTCAGCGACCTTCGAGACCGAGGTTCCGTCGCTGCACGACTTATCGGAACGCCTGGCGCGCATCGCCGGGCGTTTCCCGTTTTGGGTGGCGGTGGATTCTGACGGTTCGGTTCTGGGCTATGCCTACGGCACTACCCACCGCGAGCGCATCGCCTACCAGTGGGCCGTCGAAACTAGCGTCTACGTAGCTCCCGAAGCCCACCGCCAGGGAGTCGGCCGCGCGCTCTACGCTGCCCTCTTGCCTTCGCTGGCTGAGCGCGGGTTCGTCTGGGCCTACGGAGTCATCACACTCCCCAACGACTCGAGCGTCGCGCTGCACTCTGCCTGCGGATACGAGTCTTTTGCAACCTACACCGCGGCAGGTCAAAAGTTTGGCCAGTGGTGCGACGTGCACGGGATGCGCTACGCGCTGAATGAGGCACGACCGGGAATGGCGGAACCGAGGTTCATTGGTCTTCAGTAGTGGTAGCGAGCCTGTAGAACCACGACTTGGTCGCCGTCAACGCGGTACACCAAACGAT
>CAIJMB010000223.1 GCA_903821715.1 uncultured Flavobacteriales bacterium | reverse complement strand
GCCACGGGCCATCCGGCCTGCCGCACCAAGCCTGCCCATCCGTCGCGCTTGAGGATCAATCGGTATTCATTTAGCCACTTCATGCAGCAAAAATAGCCCCGACCTCAAATCAATTATACCCGTAAACAAAAAACCCATAGCCTAAAGAGAAGAAGCAAAAACTGAACAAAATCGGGCTTAATCGTATTTTAGCATCAAGTACTTATGAGCCCAAATAGCCCAATCCGATACCAAAGCCTGTACGAAGGCATTGAATGGCTCCGCCTTGAGGGGCGCGCCAGCGAAGCCCCCAGCACTTTGGTCTTGGAGTCCGAGCACGTGCACCTCTTTTTTAGCTTGGATGGCGAAACCTCCTTTCAATTTGGCCCCATGTACATGCGTCCGCTGCCCGAAGGTCAAAGTTTTTTCATCTACAATCCCAAAGACGAGCTCAAGGCTGGCGTGGGACTCCCGCATGGCAAGCGTTTAATTGCGATTAAAATCCGTTTTGAACGCCTTCACCGGCTCTTTATGCCAGACGGCGAAGAGAGCGAAGAGATTCCGTTTTTAGGCCGCACTGACATGCAGCGCCCCATCTACGACCAGCGCGCTGTGGATGCAGGACAGCGCGTAATTCTCGATTCGCTATGGTCTAAAAAACTGAGCACCAACGCCCTGCGGGTGGCCCAATTGGGCTACGTGCTCGAGCTGCTCGGGCACTACTTTCATACCAGCGAACCCGATACGGCTGCGTGTCCGTTCCTTAAAGACGAAGACAACCTTCGGCGGATTCACGACGCCAAGGCGGTCATACTTGACCAGTGGCAGGATCCGCCCACCATCAAGCAACTGGCAGACCGTGTGGGGCTCAACGAATACCGCCTTAAGGCTGGTTTTAAGGAGGTGTACGGCAACACCGTCTACGGGTACGTCATGGACACCCGCCTCAACCATGCACGGCGCATGCTCGACCAAGGACGCCTTAGCGTGAACGAAGTCGCGTTTGAAATCGGATACCAGAATCCGAGCCACTTTATCGCTGCATTTAAGCGAAAATTTGGCGTAACGCCGAAGAAGTACACCAAGGCCGAGGCCAATTAACCCGACCTTTGGGCCATGCGCCTCCTCAAAACCTCTGAGCTCACGTCGCACCCTGGCGGGTGGATTGTGTTCGATTTCGGAAACGTTATCATCGAAATCGACCCGCCGCGTAGCATTGAAGCGTTTCAAACGCTTGGTGCGCCTGCCGACCTGCACTTCGACGCCTCGTACTTTCACGAATTCGAAACCGGCGCCCTCTCGGCCGCCGGATTTCGCGATACGCTTCGCGGCCAACTGCGTTGGGCCGCAGCTGATTCAAGCATCGACCGGGCGTGGAACGAGTTGCTGCTCGAGGTTCCGCCCCGAACCTTGGCCAAGCTGCACCAGCTAAAGACTAGGGGCTACAAACTTGCCCTACTGAGCAACACCAACCCCATCCACATCGACGAGGTGCGCCGCCGACTCGGCCTGCACGGATACGCGGCGTTTGAACGTTGCTTTGAGCGAGTGTTTTACTCGTTTGACATGGGTTTGCGCAAGCCCGACCCCGCGATTTATGCAGCCGTGGAGCGTGAACTGGGTATTACCTCACCCAACGAAGTGCTGTTTGTCGACGACAACGCCGCCAACATAGCATCAGCTGCCGCCTACGGATGGCGGACGCTGCATTTTGTGTAGCGGTCAGGCGTCCTGGCAGAGCTCGATCAGGGTTCCGCCTGTGGATTTCGGATGCACAAAGGCGATCATCTTGCCGTCGGCACCCGGCTTGGGGTGGCGGTGAATCAGAGCCACACCGGCCGCGTCAAGGCGATCCAACTCGGCCTGAAGGTCGGCCACCGCGTAGGCCACGTGATGCAGACCCTCGCCACGCTTCTCAATAAAAGTGGCAATGGGCGAATCCTGGCGGGTGGCGGCAAGTAGTTCAATTTTGTTGCCTCCGACTGCAAAAAACGAGGTCATGACCCCTTCAGAGGCCACCTCTTCGCGCTTGTAGGGCCCGACTCCGAGCAGTCCTGTGTATAGGATTTCGGCGGCGTCGAGGTCGCGGACGGCGATTCCGAGGTGCTCGATTCCGAGCCAATGGGGAGAGGGAAGCATTGCCCTAAAATTAGCGGTACTTTTGCAGGTATGGAATCCATCCGCCAAAAACGTATTAATTCGCTGCTGCAGCACGACATGGCCGAGGTTTTTCGCGCCCTAGCGGCAGCGGAATTTCCCGGAACCCTCATTACCGTGAGCAAAATACGGGTAACTCCGGATCTCGGACTGGCGCGGGTCTACCTCAGCTTTTTTCCGATCGACCGCACCGAGAAGGCGATGGAGTTCATCGAGGAGCACGCTCCGCGGATTAAAAACGAGCTGGCCGGTCGGGTGCGCCACCAGCTGCGCGTGATTCCAAACCTACAGTACTTCGCCGACGATTCGATGGAGTACGAGGCCAACATCGACCGCCTTCTGCGCGAGGGCGGAGAAAATCCGTTTAAGTAGTGCGCGCGAGCGGACCGCAGTTGGGCTGGCGCCTGCTTCGCGGCCGCAAGCTCACCCAGTGGGTGGCTCGCCTTGCTGCGCTCGGCGTAGCCGTCGGAACCGCCGCAATGCTCGTCGTCCTCGCCGGGTTCAACGGGCTTGAATCCATGGTGCGCGCCGCCTACGAAGGCATGCACGCCCCCTACACCCTGTCGCCGACTGAGGGTATTCACCGTGAAGTCGATCTTGAGGCCCTGCGGGCCCTTCCTGAGGTTGCGGGGCTAAGCACTGTGGTCAGCCAAAAGGCACTCGTGCGCAGCGAGGAGCGCGAAGTTCTTGTCGAGATCTGGGGCGTGGACTCCAACTTTGCGGCGTTGAGCCCCTGGGCCGCGCAGTTGGTTCGCGGCGACGGTGACACCATTGCCGAATTGGACGGACTCTACCTCGGCACCGGCGCTTCTGGCCAACTTATGGTGGACTTCAGCCGCGGCCCCGACCCCGTGGAACTGCTATGGCCCCAAGCCGGCCTTGAGGACTTTCAGCGCAGCTTCGCATTAGTGCGCGGAACCTTCAGTATCCACCCCCAAATCGACTACGCATTCGGCATCATGCCCATGGCTGAGCTTCGGGCCCTAAGGCCGCTGGCCGACTCAGGGCAGGTTTCGCACGTGCTGGTTTGGCCCTCAGATGGTGCGTCAGGAGACCTGCGCGCCATACTAGCCACCGCTGCACCCGGATGGACCCCGGAACGCCCCGAAGAGCGAGAAGAAGCCATGTTTCGAGTTCTTCGCAGCGAAGGCCTAGCCACCACAGCCATTTTGGGATTCATCGTGCTCCTGGCATCGCTCGGACTCTACGCAGCCGCCAGCCTCATCATTCTCGAAAAACAGGGCCAGCGCGCCATGCTCGCCGCCCTAGGAATGCCCGCGGACCGCATCCGAGCTGCATTCACCTGGAGCGGAATCTGGCTCACCCTTATCGGCGCCATCCTTGGATTCACCTTGGGAGCAGCGGTCGTCGCCGCCCAGGCCCAATGGGGACTACTCAAACTCGGCGAAGGATACGTCGTAGACGCTTACCCTGTCCAGTGGTCGGTGGTGCACTCGCTCGCAGTGCTCGCGTTGGTGGTTGTGATTGGCGGCCTACTCTCGTGGCTCGCCGGGCGTCACGCCGGCTCCGATACGAAGCTGTTGCGCAGCGCGTAGTCTCCGCGAATCTCGTCGAATGTGGCGCGCAGCATCTCGAGCGAATCCGAGGTCACCAGAGTCTGGCGCAACTCTTTGAAATTGGGGAAGTTTCTAAAGTAATTCCCGTAGTGGCGGCGCATCTCGGCGATCGCCAGCTTCTCGCCCTTCCAGTCCACCGAAAGCTCTAAGTGGCGCTGCGCGGCGTTGGCGCGCTCGCTGAGAGTCGGCGGATCCAAGTGCTCGCCCGTCGCCATGAAGTGCTTGATTTCTTTAAAAATCCACGGGTACCCGATGGTGGCGCGGCCAATCATCACTCCGTCAACCCCGTAGCGGTCGCGCATCACCAGGGCCTTCTCAGGGCTGTCAATGTCTCCGTTTCCAAACACCGGAATGTTCATGCGCGGATTGTTCTTAATCGCCCCAATCAGCGTCCAGTCGGCTTCGCCTTTGTACATCTGGCTGCGCGTGCGTCCGTGGATACTAATGGCCTTGATGCCAATATCTTGAAGCCGTTCTGCGACCTCAACCACGTTTTTGGTACTGTCGTCCCAACCCAAGCGGGTCTTGACCGTCACGGGCTTATCCACGGCATCGACGATGGCTTTGGTGAGGCGCACCATCTTCGGAATATCCTGAAGCATACTCGCCCCTGCGCCCTTGCACACTACCTTTTTGACCGGACATCCGTAATTAATGTCGATGAGGTCCGGATTCGCCTCGGCGCAAATGACCGCAGCTTCAATCATGCTCTCGAGTTCGGAACCAAAGATTTGAATCCCAATCGGACGCTCGTATTCAAAAATATCTAGCTTGGCGCGCGACTTCACGGCATCGCGGATCAGTCCCTCGCTCGAAATAAATTCGGTATACATGAGGTCTGCCCCGTTCTCTTTGCATAGCAGGCGAAAGGGCGGATCGCTCACGTCCTCCATCGGAGCGAGGAGCAACGGAAAGTCCGGTAGTTCGATGTCCGCGATTTTTACCACGGTGCAAAGGTACTTATTTGCGCGCGAGTGCTCCGACTATGGCCGCTGCGGCCAGGATTCCGAGCGGAACCAGCCACGTCCAATTAGCCACCACATGGGCGGCGTACGACCCAGGACCCTCTATTTGAGTCTGAACGTACGTGATTCCGTTGTGGAGCACATGCGCCCCGAGCGGAACCCATAGGCGTCCGCTTCGTTCGTAGATCCACGCAAGGGCAAGCCCGGCCACTACCAAAAAGGGAGCGTGAATCAAGTCAAAGTGAAATCCGGCAAATAGCGCCGCGGACGCCAGCACCGACACCCATGGAGCCAAGCGGGCGCGTAGCATGCGCTGTAAGGCTCCGCGAAAGAAGAGCTCCTCGCCTACCGCGGCAATGACCACAAACACTGCCACTCCAAGCAACTTGTCGCCCCAGTGCGGCAAAAAGAGCATGCGCTCGACCCAACCCGACTGCGTCTCAGCCTGAGCCACCGCTGACGCTGCCCACTCCTGACCCTGTAGAAACTGGAGCCACCAACCCGATGCCCACTCCAATGCGGGCAGCAACGCGGGAAGCAGCGTCCACGCCAGCACGGTCTCGCGCCAACTCCAGGCCGCGTGCCGCGGCAACGCCGGCGTCGCCGGCTCCTCAACCCGTGACCAACGCTGCTGCAGCGCCAACGCCGGAACCAAAAAGATCGCCAGCGACCCCAATCCCTGCTGCGCCAACAGCGCACGTGCCGCATTCAGCTCCTCATGCAGGATCACCTCACTCAAGTTCATTCCGCCGTACCCAAGGATCTGCATCACCGACGCCCCACCCAAGCCCGAAACAAACAGCATCGAGAGCACCACGGCAAACGCCAAAAACAAGGAATCAGACTTAAAGGAATTCATTGCCGCCAAAAGTACGCGGCAAGCGGCTCACTGGCGAGGTTAGCAAGATTGGCAAGGTTGGCTCGTTGGCGAGGTTAGCAAGGTTGGCGAGGTTAGCAAGATTGACTTCTAGCTAATGGATACTGGCCGCTTGCTACTGGCCTTTAGTCCCAGGCCGCTTGGTATCGGCAATATGAACCACTCACCAGAATCGAGAAGCTAAAAACCAGAGACCAGAAGCCAGAAACCAGCCACAGGCCACAGGCCACCAGAAACAAGAAACCAGAGACCACAGACCGGCCGAAGGCCCCAGGGCGCAGGCCACAGGCCGAAGGCTCCAGGCCGAAGGCCATAAAAAACCCGGCTCCTTTCGGAGCCGGGCTCAAACCAAAACACCAGACCTTTAGTAGGCCTTGTACAGTTCCTCGACTGAAGCTGCAGGGTTGGCAGAATAGGACAACTTCAGGGCCTGTGCTTTGCGCAGCTCTTGCTTGATGTCACTAATCAAACCCATTTTAGCATCCACGTCGGCCTTGATCGACACGGTGAACTTAGGACGTTCAGCCTCATTGATGGCCTCACGCTGTAAGATTACCCACTGCTGAACATCACCCACGCTTGCCAATTGGTCGGCCAATTGAATGCGAGGCTCTGTTCCGAGTTCCGCACTCTTGGGCGTTCCGATGTAGATGTAGGTCGTCAAATCCTTACGCTCAAGCTTCTGAATTTCGGTAGCCTGTGGCTTTTTCACTTTAACCAGCAACGTCACTTCACGCATCGTAGTGGTAACCATGAAAAAGAACAGCAGCATGAACACGATGTCAGGCAACGAGGCGGTAGACAAAGGCGGAGTTTCCGCTTTCTTTTTCTTTTTAATGTGAGCCATTATCCTCCAACTTCAACAGGTTCTGCTTCAGAAATGAATTGAGGATATACCGCATTCACCTCTTCTT
>CAIJMB010000222.1 GCA_903821715.1 uncultured Flavobacteriales bacterium | reverse complement strand
TTTTTGACGCTTTTGTGACCCTGTTAGGATTCAAACCTAAAACCTCTTGATCCGTAGTCAAGTGCTCTATTCAGTTGAGCTACAGGGCCATCTCGTAAAGAGGCTGCAAATATACAGAGAAAATCAAAAACGGCATAATTGTTCCGCCGTTTTATGTGTCGGAATTTGCGGGGGTATGCCCGCCACCCTTGAACTAGCCTGCTTTCACCCTGACGCTGCGGCACTTGCGCAGCAGTTTGGAGTGTCGAGAATTGAATACTGCGCCGACGCGTTGGCCGGCGGAACCTCGCCCGAAGCTCACGAAGTGGACCGCGTCCGACGTGAATTCCGGGGTGTTTTGGGCGTGATGCTGCGCCCGAGGGGCGGAAACTTCGAATATTCTGATGCCGAATTCGCCCAAATGAAGGATGAAATTCCGCGCTTGGCTTCGCAGGGCGTCGACTTTGCCGTGTGGGGGGCGCTGACCCCCGAAGGCGAACTCGATCCCAGAATGCTCGATCTGGCTGAGGTGGCGACGCTGCACCAGCTTCCGTGGGTGCTGCACCGGGCGTTTGATTCCGCGGGCGATCCGTTTGAAGCACTTCACACGGCCCAATCCATGGGCTGCAGCCGCATTTTGACTGGACTGGGCGCCACATCGCTCGAAACCTTGCTGGCGCTAAAGGGCGAGGCCACGCTCGAACTGCTTCCCGGAGGCGGAATCCGCGCCCACAATGCCGCCCGCTACCTCGAGGCGGGATTTGACCAAATCCATTCGGCGGCACTGCACGACTACCACGCGAACCCTCCTCTGCCCGACCGCACTGAAACCCTAGCCCTGCTCGACCTATGCCGCCAATCCTGATTCTGACCTGGGCACTCTGCCAGCTCGGGTTTAGCGGCCAACCCCTTTTGGTCGCCGACGCCGTGGACGGTCCGGCTTGGGTGCGCTACAAGCCCGATGGGGGCGCAAGCTGGGATACCCTTGGACTGGTTCCGGGTCCGTTCGTGCGCATGGAATTTGAACTTCCTTCGGGCGCTCAGGCGGGCGACAGCGTGAGTTATGCCTTCCCCGACCCCGTTGAATTCGCCGCCCAGCGGCAGCGAGCGGAACCCTTACCCTACCCGACCGACAACGACCCGCAGCGGCTGAGCCAGCACCTTCGCAAGCCCGCCGTCGAGTTCGGATGGGATTTTGCGCGTCGCTCAGTGCGCACCGGAGCCCCAGCTCCCAGCCTTGGCCACCCTCAGGGCCCCATGGCGCGTCCGTTGATTTATGTGGAATGGGTTCCGCGCCCCGCCGGAGGCCGCACCAAGTTCGCGCCCCAGCACGTTGGGCCCTGACCCACTCTCGGTTGGTGACCGACGATCCCGCTCGGCCGTTTTACCTCGAGGTCAACAGGCGTCCGCAGTTTGTGCTGGGCGTCAACGCGGTGGTTCCGTCAGACCCCGCGCTCGAGGATCGCCTGCGCCTGCGCCTCATCGAAATGTGGCGGGCCGGCGGCAACACCGTGCGGTTTTGGGCGGGCGGAACCTATCCGTCAGAGCGCCTCCTGCGCACCTGCGACAGCCTCGGGCTGATGGTGTGGCAGGACTTCGCCTTCACCGGCACCGCGTACCCGGGCGATTCGACGTTTCGCGCCTGGGTCCGCGCCGAAGCCGAGTACCAAGTGAAGCGTATGGCCGAGCACCCCAGTGTGGTGCTTTTTTGCGGAAACAACGAAATCGACGTGGCCTGGCGCGCCTGGGGCTGGCAAAAAACCTACCGAATGTCGCCCGCCGACTCTACCCAGCTCTGGGCGAACAACCACTGGATTTTTGACGAACTGCTCCCGTCGGTCGTCGCCGCGCACGCCCCCGGCCGGGCGTACCTGGCCTCTTCGCCCGTGAGCAATTGGGGCCGCCCCGAGGACTTCACGCGCGGAGACAACCACGACTGGCGCGTCTGGCACGGCGAGCAGCCCACATCGGTCCTCGCCGAGCGCGTGGCTCCGTTGGTGAGTGAGTGGGGCGTGCCGTCGCTTCCTGGTCCATCGGTCCGCGCCCGCTGGACGGCCGAGCCCGCCACCTATATGCTCAGCTACAAGGGCCTCGAGCTGCTCGAACGCTACCTGCGCAGCGAACAAGCTTGGCGCGGAGGTACCACCGGCGCACTCGCCGACGCCTCGCAGCGCTGGCAATCCAAGGTCATTCGCCGCACCCTTCGCGCCCAGCGCCGTGCCCGTCCCTTGTGCAGCGGAACCCTCATTTGGCAACTCAACGACCTCGACGACGCGATCACCTGGAGCCTGATTGATCGGGATGACGTACCCAAACGGGCGTGGTCTGCGACTTTACGCGAGTTTCGTAAATTCTAGTCATGAAAATTCTTGTAGTCAGCCGATACGAAAATGCGGTGAGGCACCGCTCTGAGGCTGAAATCCTCATTGGACTTGCACACCATGGGCACAACATTACCGTGCTTACCGTAGCCAATTCTCCATTAGCATCAGAATTTCAAAAACACGGCATTTTAGTTTTGGACGGGCATCCTACCCAAAAGAATGACCCTAAAGAGGTAGCACGACTGCGCGAACTCATAATTTCTCATGGTTTTGAGCTAGTTCAGCTTTTTAATTCGACGGCACTTTTTGCAGGATTGCGGGCTACTAAAGGGCTGAAGATTAAAATCTTTACCTACCGCGGAGCAAAAGGTCCATATTGGCATGAGCTGCCGCAGTATTGGGGGTACTTCCATCGGCGGGTGACGGGCATCGTCTGTGTGAGCGAATATGTTCGAAGGGGAATTCTTGCACAGCGGGTTGTTCCGGCGCACAAACTCCACACCATTCACAAGGGAATTCGGCTTGAATGGTTCCCCGCAATTTCTGCGGCAATTTGGCCTTTTGCCACAACGGACGAATCTAAAATCGTACTCACCATTGGGCGCTTCGACCCGGTCAAAGGCAACCGTTATCTGGTAGAGGCCGCCGGCACCTTGAGCAGCCATCACGACGTCCATTTTGTGTTTTTAGGAGCGGGAACAGAGCTCAATTCATTGCAACGATCCGCCAAACAGTTGCGAAACGCTGACCGAATCCACTTTTTAGGACACGTTGATGACGTGCGACCCTACCTCGCAGCTGCGAGCATTTATGTCCAACCATCCCTTTCAGAAGGTTTAGCCAAGTCAATCATTGAAGCCATGGCGTACGGGCTTCCCGTCGTGAGCACGCGGAGCGGCGGAGCCGAGGAGTTGATTCTGCACGAAGAATCGGGCATACTGGTTCCAACACGAAGTAGCACGGCACTTGCCGCCACCATTGACGATCTACTTCGCCAGCCCACTAAAGCAAAAAGGCTCGGTGATTCAGCGCGTAGTTGGTTAGCTCGGAACCTCAATTCGGATGTGACCGCACAGAAATACCACGAACTCTATACATCTCATTGAACTTTATCCAATCCAACGGAACCAATTGACGTCCGCAATTCGGGTATAACCGGATTTTACTTTTTCTACGCGATCATAAACGGGGCGGGAAGCACCTCCACCCCATCCTTGGTCGCCACTGCGTAGCTGAATCCGGGCCTCAGGGCGAATCCGCCCACGTGCCCGTTCAGGTCCATGGCGATAAAGCCAATTTGGGTGTCAGCCCAAGGCTTGCCGCGGCGCACGAACAACTGGTGAATTTCGCGCACCGCGTCTTCGCAGGCCTGCTGCGGGCTTTTACCGGCCTTCATCGCCGCCACCACCCGAAAGGAACCCACCGTGCGAATGACTTCTTCGCCGTGGCCGGTGGCCGTGGCGGCTCCGACCTCACCGTCGACGTACAGCCCCGCACCGATGATGGGCGAATCGCCCACGCGGCCGTGCATTTTGAAGGCCATTCCGCTGGTGGTGCAGCATCCGGCGAGCCGCCCCTCGGCGTCGAGCGTCAGCTGGCCAATGGTGTCGTGGTTTTCGATGTTGGGGATCGGCTTGTACTCGGCTTTTTCGAGCCACTTCTTCCATTCGGCCTCTGACTCAGGAACGAGTAAGTTCTGCAGCGGGAAGCCCTGCTCGCGCGCAAACTGCGTCGCCCCGTCGCCGACGAGCATCACGTGCGGCGTACGCTCCATCACCGCCCGAGCGAGGCTCGAAACGTGCACGACTTCCTCGCAGGCCGCCACAGAACCGATGTTTCCAAGGTGGTCCATGATGCAGGCATCAAGGGTCACACGGCCGTCGCGGTCGGGGCGTCCGCCCAAGCCCACGCTGCGCTCGCGGGGGTCCGCCTCGCAGATTTTGACTCCGAGCTCGACCGCATCCAGGGCGCTCGAGCCCTTGTGCATGGCTTCGAGGGACGCACGAGTGGTGTGCTCGGCGAAGGGCCAGGTTCCGATGGACATCGGGCCAAAGGCCCGGGCGCCTGCGGCGCCGCCTCTAGCAACTAGCTGCTGGTTGCGGGCGCCCGTGGCGCCCGTGGCCTCCGTCGCTATGAGGCTACCCAAGGCCCCTAGGCCGATGGTTTTGAGAAAATCACTTCGGTTCACGACGGCGAAAGGGTTTTGATTCCGGGAGCAAAAAATGCGGAGCCACATTGAATCCGCGCGCCTTTAAGGCCCGGGAACGCTGGGTGGCCCGAATGCGAAACTCAGCAAGGTCCTCGCTGCGGCGCGGCCCCGTCCACAACACCTCGGCCAGGGCGAGCTGGCGAGGCAAAATCATGTATTCGGCATGCTCGGGAGTCAGCACGTACTCGGTCCAAAGGTTCGCTTGCGCCCCGAGGATGTGCTTGGCTTCGTCGGCGCTGAGTTCCGCCGGAACCGGATTGTATAAATAAACCAACTCAACCGGATTGAATCCGCCAATGGCATGCGGCTCACCCGGATCCTTGCTTTGGTAGTGGTCCCAGTAGCAGGGCGTGCCCGGAGTCATGATGGCGTCGTGCCCGGATTTGGCAGCTGCGATTCCGCCCGCCTCACCGCGCCAGCTCATGACAGTGGCGTTAGGGGCCAACCCGCCCACGAGGATTTCGTCCCAGCCGATGATCTGGCGTCCGCGGGCGTTCAGGTAGCCCTCGATGCGACGAATGAAGTAGCTCTGCAGGGCGTGCTCGTCGGCCAAGCCCTCAGATTTGATGCGCGCCTGGCACTTAGCGCAGTCGTGCCAGCGCGTTTTGGGGCACTCGTCGCCCCCGATGTGGATGTACTCACCAGGGAATAGCGCCAAGACCTCGTCCAGCACGCCTTCCAAAAAGGTGAACACCGAGTCGTTGCCGGCGCAGTAGACGTCGTCGAACACGCCCCACCCCGTGGCGACAGGCTGTTCTTGACCGGTGCAGCTCAGCTCGGGATAGGCCGCGAGGGCCGCACGGGCATGGCCAGGTAGCTCAATCTCTGGAACCACCGTGATGTGGCGGGCCGCCGCGTAGGCCACGATTTCGCGCACCTCATCTTGGGTGTAGAATCCGCCGTAGCGCGTGCTGTCGAAGCGCTGGTCTCCGTAGGGGCCGACCTGAGAGGCTTCGCGCCAGGCCCCGACCTCGGTGAGGCGCGGGTAGCGCTTGATTTCGATCCGCCATCCCTGGTCCTCAGTGAGGTGCCAGTGAAAGCGGTTCATTTTGTGCTCCGCCATTAGGTCGAGGTAGCGTTTGACGAATTCGACGTCAAAAAAGTGGCGGCAGACGTCCAGATGCATTCCGCGGTAGGCAAAGGCGGGTTGGTCGCGCACGGTCATGGCGGGCAGCGTCTTGCTGCCGTTCTCGGCCTGAATCAGGGTTTGGATTCCGTAAAAGACGGCGGCGGCGGAACCTCCGGCAACCACAATTTTGCCCTCGCTGACACGCAGTGCGTAGGTCTCGGCAGGAACGCCTTGCTGAATGCGCAGTTCCGCCGACACCGCCCCAGCCTTGGCGGTGGTTTTGGTCGCGTTCCACCATGTGCGGATCAGGTCCGCCTCACCCTGAAGGGCCGGCGTCGCCACGACGTAGAGGTTGCCGGCCACCGCGATCGGTTCGCCCTCAACCTCCACCGACTGCGGCCGTGGAACCACCTGCAGCGCTTGGGCAAAGCCCACGTAACTAGTTACCAGTAACCAGAAGCCAACGAGCCTTCTCACGGCTTACGGCTGTACTGGGTGACTTCGACGATGCGTCCGCCCTTCCAGGCAAAAAACTCGGCGAGGTGCTCGTCAAACACCCGACCGTCGGCGTAGCTGCGCTGCTCGTGACCCCGAACCACGACGACGTCCTTGCCGTCGGAGTGCCCGACGTAGTCGATGCCCTCGATTTCCCAGCTGAATTCGGGGGTTTCGGTCAAAAATTGGTTGAGGCCCTGGCGCGTGACCCACACGTGGCGGCCGTCGGCGGCGTGTACGAGGATGGAATCCACCACAGCCTGGCCCACGGTGGCGGTATCGCGCTTCACATAGGCGTCGGTCCAAACCTCCATCTTCATGATCAATTCATCTTCGGGCGAAGTCATTGGAACTTCTTCACGGGCGGGTTGGCTGCAGGCGCCCCACAGCATGCTTAATGCACCCAGTACAATAATGTGTTTGGTGTTCATGGGTTTAAGGTACAACGCCCGTTATTCCACCCCTAAAAATTCCGCAAAGTTTTTGGGGTGAACCACCTGAAATTGGGCATCGGGGTAGGCGTCTGCAAAGGCCTTCGGAAGCTTTGCCTTCTGAAGCGGATTCCATTTGAATTCAAAGGCGCGGAGCTGCCCGTCGGACTCCTCGACAAGGTCAATCTCGGCCTGACGGTGCGTCCTCCAAAACCAAAGATTGCCCCGCATTTGACCGTAGGCCTTCATTTTTTGGCGTTCCGCCATCAAATAATTCTCCCAAAGGGCACCTACGTCGGCGCGGTTCCCGATGGGTTGAAACTGTCGAATCACGGCATTTCGGATTCCGTTGTCGTAAAAGAAAATCTTGCGCGCTTGACCGAGCTCAGAACGCAGGTTGCGGCTGAATGAACCGA